>NZ_JBFSTZ010000010.1:0-179235 GCF_041467155.1 Vibrio sp. 10N.247.310.23
GAAAACAAGCCCTTATTCGAACTTATTCAAAGACAGAGAGATCAACGAGGAGGGAGCGACAAGGCGCTAAGACTCTTAGGGCAGTCAGGCCTAGCCCATAGGGTGACGCCTAAGGCAACGATAAAAGTCGTGATAAGACACATTTAAAGTGTTTGTCTTTACAAGGAAATGAGGCTCAGAACAGGTGACAAGACTCTTCAAGTGTCATGTTCATCAGTGTTTGAAGTTAAGTCCGAGGTAGGCCCTATGACAACGCTTAAAGTCTATAACGAGCCTTTATATAAGATATGTAGTACATATGTAATACATATTTAATTCATTTTGTTGATCAACTCAATGAGATCTTCATCATCGATCTTATCTCGATATAAAGCCAAGGCTCGGTACAGTTTCGCTGCAGACACATTTCTCTCTGTCTGCTCTTGCAGATTTGCTACCCAATCAGTTATCCGTTCTTTATCAGTCAGTGACATTCTAAGAGTCAGAGGAGGCACCTTATAAGATGTCGTCACCTTCTTTTTGACAGTCGTAATTCCAGTCGACTTACTTGAACCCTCGTTCTTGTCACTAGAGATAGCTGTTATAGCTCCTCGTTTCTTTAACTTGCTCATGTGTATTACCTATGTATTACATTAAATTTAAAAGAAACGCAGCGAGTTTTCGGTAATCGTTATTAACAAGAGAGCCCGATTTATAAAAGCGCACAGGAGAAGAAACGGCATTAGCTTGTCCGACATGCTCAGAACGACGCACAGATACTGGTAGCAATTTATCTTGTACTACCTCCAATTCCTCATCAATGAACTCATTAATAATAGCGTTTCTTGAATCGACCTCGTTCCTCAGAATCAGATAGTTGCCCTCGTCATCCTTAATTTCAGAGACAGCTTCGAGTAAAGGACTAATGCCGTCCAGTGAAAATGCACCAGAATCAACAGGGATCAAAATAAGGTCTGAGGCCTGGATTGCGTTAAGAGTCGTTAGGGATAAGTTTGGTGGAGTATCAAGAAGAATGAAATCATAGGTATCACCTAACTTCGCCAATTGCTTCTCTAAAATTCGTTCACGATTAATCTTTGTCAGTGATGTTTCGATGACACGTGACAACTGAACATCAGCGGGAGCAACATAGAGGTTTTCAATGGAGTTCCCATTAAGCTTTGCAGGTTGAATTAGATCGACAATGGACACAACTTTAGGTTTATCAAACAAAGCAGCAACCGTATCTTCAAACTTAAAATCACGTTGTCCCGTTAACGTTTTGGAGCAGTTCCCTTGAGGATCAAGGTCAATGACTAACACTTTTCGTTTTCGTGCAAGCTCAGCTCCTAAATTGACAAGAGTCGTGGTTTTTCCAACACCACCTTTTTGGTTCGCTGCGCTGATGATCTTTGTTTTCATAGTAGACACCTAATGTATTACATGTGTAATACACAATAATAAACATACATCGCCCTGTCAATGTATTACATATGTAATACACTTTTCATTAAAAGTTATCCAGCCGTTACTAATCAATAATATCAAGGCTATAAAAACCCTAAAGAAGATGGCACCAGCCGCGAGAGCTCTATCCACGTTGAATTAAGTTATTAGGCTTCTCACCAACCAATACCTGTTGTTTAACCTAACCTCAAGACTAGAATCAAAGTCGAGTTCTGAAATTGAAAATATTGTAACTACGACTGGTACACTGTTTAAGCATAAATCTGATTCCTCAAGTGCCGTATTTGGAGCGAGCATATCGACAAACAAGTCGACGTCCGTAGATCATAAGAACGAGCTTAAAGAATCAACGTACGAGTGAAAGCATTTACACGCCACCAGTAATAAGGATAACCCAGGGAATAAACAGCCTTCTCGCGCATGGTTATTTACCGCTGGAGCATCATTGGGATGATTTTAAAATCAATGTCGACCGCGCGCGAACTTAATCCCAAAGAATTGCTCAGTTTTACCTACTGGCGTGAGAAGCATCGCCAACAGGTTGAGCGCCACAGCAAAATTGAGTCACGCCCCAACAAATCGCGCCTTGGGCAGAATTTGACAAAACCCTGGAAGTGAAATCCCATTGTTCATTGCGACTATTACAGAGTGCCAAGAAAAAGGAGTGAACCTTCTACCCCATAGATTTAACAACCAAACTCAGGAGCACCTGGCTGGCTCGCCATTGAGCACCATCGATTTCTCATTTCGGTTATTAATAAGACGGTATTGCAAAGAATGGGAAGACGGCGGATATAGTAAATAAACGCATTGAGTATTTAGACCACCCACACCCGATTCTCTGGTACTAAGGTTGACTACGCTGTAGTCTACAAGTTTCGGAAAAAATTTTTTGAAAGGCAATCCCCGAAAGAAAACATCCCAATGAGCAGCCCATTTAGTCTTCTACTCTTAACACGACCTCGCCCTGATCTAACAACTCGACAATCGCTTGTTGGTAAGCTTCTTCGACGATGGTTTGTTCCCATACACGTTCGTAATCGGGTAAGACTTGCTGTCTAGAGATGGTCGACACCCCGAAGCTTAATGTGCCCTCGATACGATGTCGTCGAATGGTGACTAGCTTGGCCTCCGTCCACGAAGGTCCTGGTTGGGTGATGCGTCTAGATTGGAGTGCTTTTTTCTTTTTCGCCACGCTCATGCCTTAATAGATGTAGGCCATCAGCTTATCAGAAGTGGCACAAACGCTTTACTGTTTGCTCAGCAAAAATCGACGTAAACCTCGCTCCGCGCGCCTTACAAACAAGATGTACACCTTGTCACCCTCTGCTTGTAAAAAACGCGACAAGGGTTGATACGACTTTACTATAATTAAGGTGCTCAGGAGGCTGGCGCCCAGACTCCGGAAAGTCATTGAGGCCTTCAACTTCGTCGAAAATATTTTAAACCAATTGCCTGGCCGCAACCCGATTTTCAAGGGCAATGTATTCCGCGATATCTTAAGGTCAGATAACGCGGGCTCACTCCAAATCACTTCAGCCATTTAGACATTTTGTCCTTAGCTTCATCATGTCTCAGTGACGTGCCTTCTGAGATGACGCGCTCACCGCGAGCGATCCCTTCAAGGATAGCCCAACGGTTTTGCATAAACTGATAGTCGTCCACATCAACCAAATACGCGGAAGGTTTGCCATATTCGGTGATTAACACAGGCTCTTTGGTATCGTGTAGTTCCGCGAGGGTTTTGGTGGCTTGACGCTTAAGGGAAGTAACGAGCTCGACTTTCATAAGTTACTCAAAAAGCAGACCAATAAAGTGATATATTGTATCGTTTTCACTGTAGCAAGTTGCGTCACTTTGGTTTCGACCTTAGAGCCTTGCTATTCTTATGATAAGATACCCTCACCAATAAATAGTCAATGTGAACAATGTCAGAACATTCATATCATCAACTTCTTAAGTCGACCTTCGAAAACACTCTTCTCCACCTTTACTTCAAAGTAAACGTTGCCAGTCACTTTGTTAAAGAAGAGCAACGAAACAAAATCATCATTGAATTCTTGAAGCCAAAAATCAAACAAGCTCGATATAGCATTATCAAGAAAAAGCTTAAAACGGTTTGTTTGATGAAGAATAAGTTTGGTTCAATCGAAAAACACTTAGAGAGCGTTTTATCTCAATATTCAGCGATAGAAAGTCAAAACGACGTTGATAAGCTTTACGCCTTGTTAGAACACTTCGAGAAGAGCGGATTAGAAACAAAACTTATTGAAGAGACCCCTAAACAGGAAATGGACGTTGTTTATATCGACAGAGCACATATCGATAACTGCTTCGATAATGAAAACCGTCAGATTGCACCAATTTCGCTGTTTATACATACGAATGAATTAGACAGGTTCACTCAGTGCTTAGTCACCCAGCCTTATTTCACATTTGAGTTGTGCCAAACAAGTGAAGAGTTGAAGAACTATCACTATCAAGTTCACCCAATTAGCTAACACAACCAAATCTAAAAAGCAGGGCACTTCCAACCCATATCAAGATGTGTTTGACGCGACTTACCAAGTGGTACTACCGGCCTTTTCCTTTTATCATCACAATCAAGGGAAATCTTTTGATCTTCGAGCAGTAAGCTGATCAGGTATAAGCCTAACGCTGAATGATCTTGGCCATTTGTCTTCACCGCCACGGCTTCAACAATGAATTCAATTCCTGTTGACAGTGTCTCTGTATCTTTAAAAGACATAAATCCCCCCTCTTTATGTACTGTATAGATATACAGCAATCTGGGGTGTGTAAATCCATATTTGCACGAATTGAGACATTAATCGCATAAAATGGGGTTATGTCGACTCAAACTCATTATTAAATTTACCAAGAGATCTTATTTTGACTCGATAGTTACTCATTATTCTTCAACTCAAGGAAAAGCTGACTCAAGCACCGCCTTCTTCTTCCCTACTTCATACTCCGCCCAGTATAACGTTATAGGGGCAGATATCTGATGAACAGCATAATCACCACGATGCTCTGGCCCATTTTGCCTATTTTCGGATAAAGCAGACTTGACCCATTCAAACAAATAGATGTAACGACTGACGGTCTGGCGACACAGGTCCGCATTACGCGCCACCAAACCAATGGTGAGCTCCTGATTTTTGCGTAACAAAACCTGACATGTGCGGATAATTCGGCGAGTGGTCTTCGTCCTACGAAGGTTATGGGTTCTTCTGGCCGCTCTACGCTGCTTTTCCTGCAGACTTAATCCACTATCCAACCTCATCACACCTCGTTGGCAGTCTGACCGAGCACAATATTTATCCCAGGTCCAACGGGAAACACTTTTCACCACCGCCAACACCTCACAGCACTTCAGAGGCGGCTTATCCGGGGTGCCGGTATTTTTATAATGAGCGAAACTCTCGACACGGCGTTTAAAGCTCGTATAACTGCCCTTTTCTCTTTCTTCGTCGACAATGTCATACGCGTATCGGCGAGTGTGTTCAAACAAAGTACAGTTTCGAGAATAAGAGACATCAGTATCTTGACGAAGCCATGGCCGCGTTGTCTCCAGCTCAAGAGAATCCGCTAACTCATTGAGTTCATAGACACTCCGATGGAGTTCGGTCGTCTGCCACCAAGGATGAAAGGGCGTTTTGGCAACAGGGCCTGAATAACTCAAGTCCGCCTCAAGTCGTAATGCTAAGGCGCGATAAATGGCTTTGAGGTACTGAATGGGTTTGGATCGTGCTTGATCGCTGGTGCAAACCGGCACAATAGCGTAAAAAAGGTGGGCTTTATTACTGGTGCGGTTTCGAACGATTAGATTAGGGGGTGGCAAGCCTTCATCTTGCCAAATATAGAGGTTGGGGACAGCTCGATGGTCATGATCGATGTCAAACACCATCCACGCCTGCATATCTTTACGATTAACCTGCATATACGGCCATCTGACCGCATAGTTTCGAGGTCTGATGAGCATCGCGGTTTTATTGTCACTGCACCTCGAAAAATAAGGCGCTTCCTCAAGTAGCCGACTCAAACACGAAATGGATGAAGACGCAGCGTATTCAGAGTGAGCCGTCATCTCATCACCCTCGGTGCACCTTGCCCATACTCACCTTTAGAAAAAACAAAGCAAGAGAGATTGTCTTGAGCGTTGAGCGCCGTTACTGAATCAGTCCTCTTGACTCTCTCTGACAAGATTTGAGAGCCAGTCAAAGCCATTCCTTTCGAGCTTTCGTAGCCGCCACGGGTGTCAATTTTTATCGAACGCCTTTTCGAAGGACAACAGACTGCATCACGCCACTCTTCTTTACCTTTTAAGACTAAATTGAAGACTGCTTCAATACTGGTTTGAATAACTTTACCCTGTACGACCGCAAACACATGATGATTCATAAAGTTGACCTCGGCTAAATAACGCTCACCTTCTGAGAAACCAATAACGCAACTCTGGAAAATTAAAATGCGTCAAAGCCAACGTTGTCTGATTCTTTGTATTCGCTTCTCAAGGCCGAATAAACGAATTCGCAGTCGTACTTGTTCAAACACATGGTTCGAACGCCTTAATTGGGTCATTAACCTCGCCTGCTCAACCCATAATGAAGAAAGTTGACGATCACATAACTCGCGTCGAATACGCCTGATATACCTAAGGCCTCTACGCTTATCTTCCTCCGTCAATCCATGACCAGACGTTTCAGGACATGACTTATCGCACGGAGTAATAGACATCATTGCTCCGAATTGATGTTTGAAACAAATAAACCATTAGCGTCTGCCGCCTCCTCTATGGCTTTAAGCAGACAACCACCTTGATTCAGTTTTTCCAGGCTCCTGATGAGTTTTACCTGAATGCTGATGCTGGTGTGCGCGGTATGAATAATCTTATGTTTTTGAGTGCGAGTTAGGCGATGATTTCCTGCATACTCCAACGCCATTCGAGACAATTCACCCGAATAGATCGAGTTCTCTAATGCGCTTTGAACAAAGGTGTCTTCCGTGCTATCAGATGTTATATGAGCGGTGACCACCCCCAACCCAAGAAGCAAGCTGTTTACGATGGTATGATTGCCACTCACTTTGGCGAGAGTGATGGCTTCAACACAACTCAGGACATGAGGCTGCTCAGGGTTAAGTTTATTCCGCAGCATGGTCGGACTCATCCCTATAACCTCTGCCAGCCTAGCCATATTCTCTGACCTAGCAAACACGCAACACGCCTCATTAAAGGCCCCTTGTTTTGTGCGAGAGAACTCGCCTATTGAGTCAGTTCCGTTCATAACCAATACTCACTTGAAGACAAACGAGACGACAACGAAACTCCAACCAAGAATGTTTAGCCCCAACGGACAAAAATCTTTGGACGAAATTATGAAAGATAAACACATGGCTACTTACCCCATTCTCTCCAACGTTTCACGCGTTGCCATTTCTAGCAACATGACCATATTGATGAGAGGGGTTTCTTTACCTTTTGCTTTAGTTTTAATAGGTAAGCGACCATCAGCGACCCAATCCATAATGGTGCGCTTCGGCATTCCAGAGAACTGAGAGTATTGATCGTACGTCATGAAAGGCGTATTTAGGACTACTTGATATGAGAGCATAATGATATCCTGTTTAGTCATTGAATGTTTAATTTCGGAATGACGAGTTGCACCCCACCATTCCGAACTCAATTGCGATTATTGATCACATATGAATAACAAGCAACTTAAAATAGACCAAATATCGTATTTGGGAGGTAGGGATATTATCAAGAAGTTGATAGATATCACGAATTCAGACCGCCAACAGGATGTAGCAGACGTATTTGGCATCCCAAAATCAACAATCGCGACTTGGCGACAGAGAAACCTTACTCCCTTTGAAATTGCAGTGAGGACTCATTTGAGCACTGGAGTCTCACTTGAATGGTTACTTCTCGATAAAGGCGAACCGTACCCTAAAACACCAACCCAAAAGCATATTAATAAGAAGAACGAATCGAAAACTCTTTTCGATATCGACTGTTTCTCTATTGACGACGGTAAATTGGTTGGGAAAGGGATACTTGCATTCGATAAAACTCTTCTAGACGAGTTAGATGTGAGTAATGTAATAGCAATCAAAGATGGAACTACTACGTTCCTTATAAATAAAGAATCTCACCAAGCAGTAAGCGGTACATACCTAGTTAATATGGACGGCCTACTCTCGCTAAACGACATCCAGCGCTTACCAGGCAAAAAACTAGCAATCAGCTTTAACGGTTCGATTCTAACCGTCGAAGAAGATGAAGTAAGGGTTGTAGGTAGAGTCGCGTTAGTAATGGAAAAGCGTTAACTGTTGCACTCACCTGTTTGAGAGCACTGCAGCTAATTTGATTAATAGCGTCACCGATACTTAACGAGCCTCTTATCAGCCTCCCCTCTTGGGGAGTGGCACTTGCAAAGAAAAAGGCTACCTTATGGCAGTCTTCTTCTTTGGCCCAGTATTGGTCGTTGTGCAATCTCTAAGTAGTTCTGAAACATTTTTGGACAGAAACGTGCTAGCACTTTTTCTAAATTAGCAAATTATCAATAAGTGCAGGGCGCACAATTTACTTATATAGAGGCTCGGGCTTGTTCAACACTTGGGATTTAACGTTGGCTACGCAACGCTTAATCCTTATTTGTTAGGGCTTGTAGCCATATATTCTCAACCCTACCTTGTCCATCTCTACTTCGAAACTCCCGAGCATATTTAAATGCTCTAATATTGGCGTTAAATCCTGCGTTTTGTATTGCGTTGGTGCATTTTTATATGGCTTAAACTCAACTCGATAAGGCAATAAAAGCCATTCAATACGCCTGAATTCAAAAGGACCATTCAAAGCGCCGCAGTCGCCTACGTAATTGTCACCAAGTTGTTCTAAATCGGGAACGAAGCCATTTCGGCATTGCTGTTCACCCACAAGTTTCCACGTACATTGTACCATTTTCAAACTTGAGTCATTAACAACCCCGAACAGTTTTCTCCATTTAGAATCGGACATGCACTTGTATGAAAATTTAGCGATATCTTTGTTTAACACCGTATTCTCCTAGAGCCCTAACGCTTATTAGACAACAAATTGTTGTCTTTCATCCTTAGGTGAGGCATTCATTTTCATATTAACTCAACTGACAATCAATACCTTATGCCACATAAAGGGGAGTTAGCGTACAAGATGTCACCTAGTAACGGAATGATGAGTTATCAGCTCAATCGAATAAGTTTTAGTAGGGTAAACGCACGCCCTCTTAATAGTGTAGAGTCTTTAATCTAAGTGATTTTGGGGCAGATCTGAGCTAGCACTTTTTAGAAAAGTGCCATAAGTAAAACTTTAGGTCTATGAAGTCTCTGCCATTCGGTGAGCTTACTCGCCTTGAGAAAAGCATCAAGGCCGCCAACCTTTAGAGCAGATTGCACAATTTACTTATATAGCAACTCGGGCTTGTTAAACATCTGGGATTTAACGTTGGCTACGCAACGCTAAATCCTTATTCGTTAACTGTATTATTTTTTGTCTCTAGGCGGGACACTTCCTAATACTGAACGTGTATCTGGCTTACTTGGTGGCGGCGGTGGTGGTGGGTTTTTCTTGTTCGACATTGTTCAAGTCCTCTTTAGCGTTTTGGTGGTTTACCATTTTCAATAATTTTTCTTGGTTTTGGAGCTGTTGGTGCATTTGGCGGAGGTGGTGTAACACCTGATTTTGAGTTTGTAGCCATTCTCTCTGATCCTCCTGGAAATTTTGGTTATTTGAGGCTGCCTGCTCTATGTTATGACTCAGTTTATCAACTTCTTCAACAAGCGAGCGATTATATATCAGGGTTTCTTTACGTGGTGATGATGTATCAAGGTCAAAGCTTACAAATAGCGCGCTCGCTATTAAAAAAGGAATAGCTGAAACTAAAAGCCACCTAATAGAGTTGTGGGTGTGTGCGAACCTAGAATCATTCACTTTGGTATTGTGAGAAGAACAATCTCTCAATTGTTCATAGATGAATTGTGAAACCATGTCATCTACATCGACTATCGGCTGCTTATTATCGGGATATTGTTCATTATATTCGAAAATCGAAGACGCGTACTTTTGCACCTCTAGGCGATAATTATCCGTTTCTAATGGACTCGACATTCCTTTGTATTCACTTCCCCAAAAAGCAATAACCAAATGTCGAACACCGATTAGAGAAATAAAACCACTTACAATTGTTAACGCTGCGAATGTTGTTGCCACCTCCTTATATGAGGTGAAATCAAGCATTCTTAACATGTAACTGGCGATTGAATACCCAGTAAAAAATAGAGCAAAAGTTATTTGAATACGGGTAAATATTTTTTCGCGTGTTTCCATTTCATGAAAGTAAATTTTTTCATAAAACGAAAACAGTTTTTCTCTATCCACGAAACCTCCTATACAGTCAGCGCTTTATCGACGGACTTTTTCTGTAATTATATGCAACCAATCATAACGCTAATGATACTCACGCTCAATCTAATGCCCGTATTGCCTTGCGCCTAGGATGTGAACTTCAGAACTTGCCGAAGTAAGTTCTCAATTGATTCCAGCGATATTGAGCAATATGATTTTCAACAAATTCATGCCTCAAGTACGCATGGTCTAATCCTGATGAATTGGATTAGATTTGATAGGGGAAATACACGCCGTTAAAATATATAGAGTATTAACTCTGAACGATCTTGGGGCATTTTCGAGCTAGAGAATGACAAATATTAAGATTCAGATTCAGATTCAGATTCAGACATTTTGGACAAAAATGAGCTAGATTAGAAGCTCTAGCTCGGTTGGTTAAGATGAGGGAAGTGAGATCTTGAACTCTTGTGTAGCTAATCTATAACTACCTCACCGTCAGCTAAGTAGTGTGCTTTTCCATCAACAATTGAACGTGCAATGACGATATCTTCTCGAGACAATTCACTTTCTTTCACAGTCTGAGATTCTTTTTTGAGCCTATCTAAGTTGAGTACACTACATGCTTTATCTAGATTTACCGAGAGATAATGGCCTTTCACACTATCTGAACCAATCTGCCCTAAAAGGAACCAGCCAACTCTGAAGACATTGTCTTGGCCTATTTCCTTAATAATACTTAGTGCTGCATCCTCATCATAACGCCACAATGGTTTAATTACTTGATATTCCAAAGCTTTTGATTGAAATACATCATCAAGTAAAACTGCGCGAGCTTTAGGAATATATTCTTTAATCATTTTGTTAATTGTTTCTTCATCTAGCCAAGGAGGTTCATAATTTCTTTCATTATATTGAGCTTTAAGCAGAACGATTGAACTAGCTACAAACGGTAACAGAACACACTCTTGCATGACTGAGCAAACAAAAGCTTCTCTGTTCTCTGATTCGCGTAAAGTTCGGTTGAGTAACCTACAGATATTGCCGTAAAGATTGCTCTCAGCAAATAGCCCTGAGTGTAAAATACCAAACCCATCAAGTAGATCTTCTGACAACAATGTGTCCACAATAACTCGAATTAATAGGAGAAGTTCATCATCATTAAACTTTCTTCTGTCCAAAAACATTTCGAATAACTCAAGAAACCTTTTGATAGCTCCATTGGAGATTGCGCTTTCAAGAATATCAATACGTTGACCAGAGCTTTCAATAAAAGTTGCCACATCTTGGTCTGAAACCGAGCCTCTTGGTGTACTAATATGGAGCGCTGTAGAGAGTCTACTGATATGATCCACTCTTCCTGAAGCATCAGCGTCATAAACTTCGTAAGTTTGGTAGCTTTTTGAATCTAGCGAAGGGAAAATTTCCTTCAGTAAGTCTTCATATACGTTGTTTTCATTAATCAAAAGTGCATTATAGATACTAAGGCGTTGCTGCTTACAAAGGTCTGCCGCTTTTTCCTTGTCAAGTGACCCATAATCAAAATAGCCAGAGTTGCGTTTACCTGCATACAGAGCTGGATTTGACTTTATATGGCTATATATCTTGTGGGCTTTTGTTGCGACAACTGATAAAACAAAGAGATCAGTGACACACACTTGATTTTGAACAAGGTTGTAGACGAATTTAAAGTGGTTAAACACTCTCTTAACGTCACGCGGGCTGGTGATTATGTATCGTAGATATCGTTGATAAATATATGCTAATCGATTCTGTTCGTCTTGGTAGTGGGCAAGAGAGAAGTTATCTCCCATCATATCAAAATGTCTATCTACAAGCGCATCTAGATCTTTACTTGTGATTGTTGGTAGTGGAATCCTCAACTGCACAATCTTGTCTATATACTCATTTGCATTGTCGATATTATTAGAAGCCAATACCGACTCTAGGTAATTAGGTTCAAATGCTAAAATGAACGCTGTTCTAGGAAAGTCAGCCACAGCTTTTACCAGACGAAGAACTTGAAAGCACTCCTTAGGAGTTAAACGATCTATGTCATCGATAATGACCACGATTGGCCTATCAATTTTTCTTAAGCTTTCTTCTACTCGTGCCTTTTTACCTGCAATATCTAATTCCTTTAAGTCACTAAGCGATTGTGTTGCATCTCCGACACCCTTGAATACGTTTTCGACTAAACTGCCCCACGGCTCCACACCAGGAACCAATTTAGCTACGCTAAACAACTTAGAATAAGAAAGAAGTTCTTCAGCTACTCGCTTTCCTTCTTCTGCATGATCTGCAAGGCCCAATTGAGAAGTAAACTGAATTAAAAAATCCTGAAGTAACGACTCGGATTGACCGTTCGCCCAAGCGTTGTATTGAACTAAAACAGGGGGAAAATCCATTTGACTAAAGACTTCCTGCACCATGTTCAATATTGAGGTCTTTCCTTGTCCCCACTTCCCTTCCAGAGAAACCGTCAAACATGGAGCATCGGCTTCAAGAACTAAAAGGCTAGCTATTTCTTTTGCAAAATGTTGTCTATTTAGTTTATCTTCGCATTCAGACGCAATAGGTTGGTCATTGTTATAACTAGTCATATATCACACAAAATAAGGAGTATAAGAGCTTTAATATCTCATTAAAGCAATTATCAAGTTTTCGATAAAAAGTTCAGTGACTGGATATGCATATCCAGAACTAAGCAGCTCAACATAGTAACATGCACAACCAAGTACATAAGTATGCGTGAGAAAAATTAGAGCAAACAGATTACAAAATAAATGTTACGAGCAATTACTCTAAACAAGTTTGGGGCAAAAATGAGCTAGCCAACTTGCTAATTTAGAAGATCAAGCCGACAGTACGGACTGTAAGTTTCTGGTCTAACTGATTTATAAATTATCACCTCTACATTAAAACAACCCAAACACATTGTTTTTCCCATCTTGTTCAAGACCTTTAATCTGATGGTGTTTTGGCTCTCCACCAAACAATAAAATATACAACTTCCGGTCTTGATACGTCCCCACTACATAGTGGTCTTTTTGTATCACGTACTCGATAGTTTCGGCTTCCTCATCGGTGCACAGATATTTAATATCAACTAGCTTCACCCATTTCAAACCGATCACGTTCTCTGCTTCTATAAACCCACCAAATGGCGCAGTAAAACGGTTACCTAGCTTCAAAACTGCATCAATCATCCCTTGGTTCTTCTTACTTACCCCAATTGGACCATCACTGTTAATTTTGAAGTGACTGTATCCAGCAGTCACATGAATTGATTGATACATAGCAATAACCTATTAGCTTTCTTAGCACTTTGAGATAGGAGCCTAACCTGTGCTTTTTGTCCGATATAAAACATTGTTCTACGTTCTAGCCCCAATTATACTGTTTTTATATACAGTAATTTTAGGCTTTATTATGTCTATCCGCAATTTAAAAGATGGTTCTACTAAATCTTGGCTCTGCGAATGTTACCCGAATGGGCGAACGGGGAAGCGTGTTCGTAAAAAGTTTACGACTAAGGGCGAAGCAAAGGCTTTTGAGCTTCACACTATGAAGGAGATTGACGATAAGCCATGGATGGGAAGTAAACCCGATCACCGTAGAATGAGCGAACTGTTAGACACTTGGTGGACCATACACGGTCATACGTTGAAATCGGGTAAACAAGCTCGGGATCTAATAGCCAAGACAATTGAAGAATTAGGAAATCCAATTGCCTCCCACTTTAAAGAACGAGACTACTTAGACTATCGTGCAGCGCGAATACCCTACCGTGGCAAAAATAAATCTATTAAGATTTCACCAACAACACATAACACGGAATTGATTTATCTAAAGGGAATGTTCAAGAAACTAATTAAGTACAATCAATGGAAATACCCCAATCCACTTGAAGCTATCGAAACAATCAAAACAAGTGAGAAGAACCTAGCATATCTAACCAAGCCACAAATTGAAGAGTTCTTAGTTAACCTGAAAAATTGCAATCGAGTCATTACAGTCTCAATTCCACAGCTCATTGTAATCTCTAAGATTTGCTTAGCCACCGGTGCCCGTATAAGTGAAGCTCTAACTCTTACCCGTTCACAGGTAGCTGAATTTAAACTGACTTACACCGAGACAAAAGGTAAGAGAAATCGAAGTGTGCCCATCTCACCTGCTTTATATCAAGAGATCTTAGATATCGCGGTGAGCAACCATGAAATTTTCAACACTACTTACAAGGATGCCTGGCGCTACATTAAAAGGGCTCTACCTGGCCACGTTCCGAGTGGACAAGCGACGCATGTTTTACGGCATACTTTTGCTTCGCATTTTATGATGAACAAAGGGGATATTTTGGTGTTACAGCGTATTCTTGGACACACTAAAATTGAGCAAACAATGGCGTATTCACATTTTGCACCAGAACATTTGATACAAGCGGTACACCTCAACCCATTAGAAAATTAATGGCGACAAAATGGCGACACACACTGTAATCGACCGTTATTTAGCGGTTTTATTAGTCAAAAAGGCGACAGTTTTCACTGTCGCCTTTTACTATTTAGAGCCTGAGTTTATCTATTCCCAATCAAGAATAACCTTGCCAGAAAGCCCACTACGCATAGCATCGAAGCCTGCTTGGAAATCATCAATTTTAAAGTGATGAGTAATGATTGGTGACAGGTCTAACCCTGACTGAATCAAACTTGCCACTATATACAAAAACAAAAATAACCATTAAATATCAATAGATTAAATTTATCACCAATTAAAAATGGCTACAGAATGGCTACAGAATGGCGACAAAAAAGGCAACAGTTTTACCTGTTGCCTTCTGATATTCAAAACCGGTAGTAACCTACTCCCAGTCTAAAATCACCTTACCAGACATACCAGATCGCATCATGTCGAAGCCTTTCTGGAAGTCGTCCACTTTGTAATGGTGAGTAATAATTGGTGTTAGATCTAGGCCAGATTGAATCAAAGAAGCCATCTTGTACCAAGTTTCGAACATCTCACGACCGTAGATACCTTTGATAACCAAGCCTTTAAAGATGACTTGGTTCCAGTCTACTGCCATGTCTGATGGTGGAATACCTAGTAGAGAGATCTTACCGCCGTGGTTCATGTTAGTCAGCATGCTGTTGAACGCAGATGGGTTACCAGACATTTCTAGGCCTACATCGAAGCCTTCAGTCATGCCAAGATCAGACATTACGTCTTCAAGCTTCTCTTCCATCACGTTTACTGCGCGAGTCACACCCATTTTCTTAGCAAGATCTAGGCGGTATTCGTTTACGTCAGTGATTACAACATGACGAGCACCAACGTGCTTAGCAACAGCTGCAGCCATGATACCGATTGGACCAGCACCAGTAATTAGCACGTCTTCGCCAACTAGGTCGAAAGAAAGTGCTGTGTGTACTGCGTTACCAAACGGGTCAAAGATTGAAGCTAGATCGTCAGAGATTTCTGCAGGGATCTTAAATGCGTTGAACGCAGGGATCACAAGGAACTCAGAGAACGCACCAGTGCGGTTAACACCAACACCTGTTGTGTTACGACAAAGGTGAGTACGGCCGCCACGACAGTTACGACAGTGACCACATGTGATGTGACCTTCGCCAGATACACGGTCGCCGATTTCAAAACCACGAACTTCTTGGCCAATGCCAACAACTTCACCCACGTATTCGTGACCTACTACCATAGGTACTGGGATTGTGTTTTGTGACCACTCATCCCAGTTGTAGATATGTACGTCAGTACCACAAATTGCGGTTTTCTTAATACGAATAAGAAGATCATTATGACCCATTTCAGGTTTTTCAACCTCGGTCATCCAAATGCCTTCTTCAGGCTTTAGCTTAGAAAGTGCTTTAATTTTCATAATGTTACCTAGTTCATCTCGCCTAACTGTAAGGCGAGAATCAAAAATCTATATGTTCTACTGGGTGTTGCTCTATCTAATTAAAGGATGCTCGTGGCATCCCTTTAAAATTAGATGATACCCATGTCTTTACCAACTTGAATGAACGCATCGATTGCGCGGTCTAGTTGCTCACGAGAGTGTGCAGCAGACATTTGCGTACGGATACGAGCTTGACCTTTTGGTACTACAGGGAAAGAGAAACCTACAACGTAGATGCCTTTCTCTAGTGCGCGCTCAGCGAACTCAGCCGCTACTTTTGCATCACCAAGCATGATTGGGATGATTGCGTGGTCTGCACCGCCCATAGTGAAGCCAGCTTCTTCCATGCGAGTACGGAAGTGAGCAGAGTTTTCCCATAGTTGAGTACGTAGGTCGCCAGATTCCGCAAGAAGATCTAGAACGCGGATAGACGCAGATACGATTGCAGGAGCAACAGAGTTAGAGAATAGGTATGGACGAGAACGCTGACGTAGCCAGTCGATCACTTCTTTCTTACCAGAAGTGTAACCGCCTGAAGCGCCACCCATTGCTTTACCTAACGTACCAGTGATGATATCGATACGGTGTACAACGTTGTGGAACTCGTGAGTGCCCGCGCCGTTTTCGCCCATGAAGCCCACTGCGTGAGAGTCATCAACCATTACTAGTGCATCGTACTTGTCTGCAAGGTCACAGATAGCAGGAAGGTTAGCCACTACGCCGTCCATTGAGAACACACCGTCAGTTACGATTAGTGTGTGACGAGCGCCAGCTTCTTTAGCAGCGATAAGTTGCTGCTCTAGCTCTTCCATGTTGTTGTTCGAGTAACGGAAACGCATTGCTTTACACAGACGAACGCCATCGATGATAGATGCGTGGTTTAGTGCGTCAGAGATGATTGCGTCTTCTTTACCTAGAATTGTTTCGAACAAACCAGCGTTTGCATCAAAACAAGATGTGTAAAGGATAGTGTCTTCTTTACCTAGGAACGTAGAAAGCTTTTGCTCTAGTTCTTTGTGAGAATCTTGAGTACCACAGATGAAACGTACTGAAGCCATACCAAAACCGTGCTGATCCATACCATCTTTAGCTGCTTCGATAAGAGCTGGGTGGTTAGCAAGACCTAAGTAGTTGTTTGCACAGAAGTTTAGTACTTCTTCACCAGTCGAGATAGAAACCGCTGCTTTTTGTGCAGAAGTAATAATGCGCTCAGACTTGTAAAGACCTTCTTCTTTAACTTCTTCGATTTGAGTTTGAATCTGTTGGTAAAATGCAGAAGACATTGTCTCATTCCTTCCTAGTTATAATTTAGCAGCATCGCGCGCCGCTTTATGTAGGGATGTAAACGATCTCAACACGATCATTTACACTGTAAAACTTATGCCTATATTCTAGTTGAACATCCCCGTTCCGATTATCCCTTTAGTTGGAAAAACATTAATGAATCACAGGCACTAATAATAGTTCATCCCAGTGACATAGGGCACATTAACGCCCTTCACCTGCTTTTTTAAACGCCAAATTAGCTATAATTTCCGTCTAATTTCGCTTTCATATCAAATCTCAATTTTTCATCTCAGAATGCGCAGCAGCAACGCCGCTATACAGATGAGCTTCAAACACAACAACCTATCAGAGCAATCAAGTCAATCAATTAATGAAATTGATTCACAAATCAAAGTAAATCGCTCACAATGACCATTAAGTTCATCGTTGAAACTAGCTTAACTGGATACTTATGATTAACCCAAAACTCATCGCCCTGCTTCCGGATCTCGCCTCGTTCATTTTGGTGGTTAACGAAGGTAGTTTTACGGCTGCAGCAAAACAGTTAGGCGTGACACCATCAGCCTTGAGTAAGCTCATCACCCGCTTGGAAAAAGCGCTATCGGTGAAACTGTTTGAGCGTACCACTCGTACCCTTATCATTACGCAAGCGGGTCAATTGGTTTATGATCAGAGTGTGGTGATGATCAACGCAGCGCAACAAGCCGTTGAACTGTCTACCTCCGACCATACCGAACCTGCAGGCTCGATAACGGTAGCGGCGCCTGAAGCCTTCTTGAATTCGGTATTGCAGCCTTTCGTTGTTCCATTCTTAAATCAGTATCCAGAAATCCAACTTAAATTGAGAGCGGCTGACGGCGACATCGATATTTTACGTCAAGGCATCGACATTGCTTTCCGCCTGACTGATAAGCCCGACGAAAGCTTAGTATTGAAAGAGTTAGGAAAAACAAACCTCGTGTTGTGTGCAAGCCCTGACTATTTAGATGCCAAGGGGATTCCTCACCACCCTACCGAGCTGTCTGAACACGACTGTTTGTATCTTGCAGAGACAGACAAAGATCACATTTGGGATTTTCTTAAAGATGATGAATTTCACACAGTACCCGTCAGTGGACGTTACGCAGTTAACCACTCGCAGATGCGACTGAAAGGTGTGAAAGAAGGTCTAGGCGTCGGTATTTTCCATGACTTCGTGATTCAAGATGCGTTGGCTGAAGGCTCCGTGGTACAAGTGTTGGAAGATTGGACCATCAAGAGTAACTACCATGGTGCTATCGCGATGCAATTTGCTCAAACCAAGTATATGCCCGCACGACTGCGTGTATTCATTGATTACGCCATGAAGCACTTAGGTGACAAGTTGGCAGGAGAAATAAACTGATGCTGAAAGGAATACACCACGCGGCCATAATCTGTTCAAACTACGACGCGTCGAAACACTTTTACACTGAGATTTTGAAACTTGAGATAATTGCCGAAAACTATCGTGAGGCTCGCCAGTCGTACAAACTTGATTTAGCGCTACCTAATGGTGCTCAAATAGAACTATTCAGCTTCCCTAACGCGCCAGAAAGGCCTAGCTTTCCTGAAGCTCAAGGGCTAAGACACTTAGCTTTTTGTGTTGATGACGTTCAACAAATCAAAAGCTATTTGGAAGAACAAAGAATCGAAGTCGAACAGATCCGAATTGATGAATTTACAGGTAAAGCATTTACTTTTTTTGCCGATCCTGACGGGCTTCCGTTAGAGCTTTATGAAATCTAGAGCTTTATCAAATATAGAGCTGTACAAGTCTAACGTCTTCTTAATAAACAGAGCATGTCATCTGAATAATGAAACTGACCTCCTCAAAAAGGAGGTCAGTTTGTATATCAATTAACTCAATGCCGTCTTGAATTTCTCAACGCGTGAAAATAGTAACCAATCCAGCAGCATTGCTGTCACGATCGTCGCTCCCGCCAGTGGAAACAGTACTGAAATAACTATCACGATCACTAAACCTGTCTTCCAAAGCCCTGCATCGCCAAACTTCGGTGGCGTGCCAAGCTTTCTTTGACCTGAAGGTCTACGTATCCACCACATCACACCGCCAGTCACGGACACAACAATGAACGCCAAACAAAACAAAGCATTTAGAAGCTTGTTAATGATGCTGATGTCACCTTGATGCAATGAAATACCTACCGCTAACGTTTTGGCAATGAAGTTATAATCTTGCCATGTCACCTCACCCAGAATACGACCTGAGTATTGGTCGAGGTGCGTAGTACGATCCTGCGTTGGATCGATGATGTCACCGCCCATAGTGTTGGCTGTGACCGTGTAAACACCTGTTTCTGAACGCGGGAAATTCACCTTGTATTGAGTGAAACCAAGTGAGTATGCTTTTTCAGTAACGTCATCAATGTCGAAGTTGCTTGCTGACAACACATGTTGAGAGTGATCTTCACCCATCTTAGAGTGATCATGAGGTTCCGTCGCCTCTTCCACATAATGAACGTGTTCTGCTGGCTTATCTTGAGACAAAGGCAATAGTGTTTGCTCCAAGTTCCAAGGTAGCTCTTCTTCTGAGCCATGGTTGAGGGAAGCGTGCGTCTTATCAGACAACGGAATATCGTCCCACATTTGAGCAGGGAAAGTGCTCCATGCTTGAACAAGCTTACCGCCCCAAAAACCTGTCCATGCCAATCCAGACAGAATAAACAACAACAGAACGAGCGATAACACACCTCCAATGTTCGCATGCAGATCACGCATTAAAATACGCGTTCCTGAACCAAATCGAAGCTTAAGAAAACCAGCGCGGCTCGCGTTATCTCTAGGTAACCATAAGTAAATACCACTGATGAGCAACAGAATAGACAAGCTTATTGCGACTTCAATTAGATAATCACCCCAATCACCAATCAACAAAGTGCCGTGAATGTCATTCGCGAGTTGGTACAGGCTGTCGCTACGCGGAATCTCTCCGACCACTTCGCCCGTATATTGATTTACCGTGGCGAAGACCGATGTGCCGTCTACAAGTGCTACCGAAAAGCGGTTAGCCAGATCAGGAGCTTTGCTCGGAACAAACTGGGTAACCGAACCTTGTGGGTATTGAAGTTGTACTGCAGCTAACTGTTGTGACACTTTAATCGGCTCGCCCGATGCAACAATCTCTAGGGCTTCGTGGTGGAAAGTCAATTCGATTTCATCATCAAACAGCATCACCAAACCTGTAATGCTCAGCATTAACATAAACGGGATAACAAATAGCCCAGCATAGAAGTGCCAGCGCCATGTGAGGAAATAGAGGGTTTTATTGCGGTCTTTGCTTTTTATATTGGTTTCCGAACCGGTTGTTGCACTGCTTTTAGACTGCGAAGTTGCTTGTGCTTTCGCAGGGGTTTGAGATTCATTTCTCAACATTATAATTTCCTTTGACACACGCAAACATACCTTCTGAAAAATCAGAAAGTAATCTGAGCATGTTTAACTTTACTTAATACTTTATTTTTTAATTATTTTAATGGGTTAGGTTTAAGCAATAACAAAGGGAGGGCCGCGCGGGGCTTGCCTCGTGTAGCGTTCGCTTAGAGCCAAAAAAGCGTAGCTGTCGGAGACAATAGAACTCAGTCGAGTTGTCAGTAGTGTAGTGGGAAGTTCATCTTGGTGAAACGTGGATAAATGGCTAAACGGACACGGCTTTCCTTTATGAGTATTAGGTTCGCCTTCTTCGATTTGAACCAATTCAAAGCCATTGACCGTACATAACGACGCCCATACTCCCGCACTATTACCATGAGCATTGATAACAGGCATTAATGTTACCAACGCCCAGCTTAGTGCTGTTGCAAGTAACATAGAGAAGTTGAACGAGGTTCGGCGCATCATTCCAAATTTTTATAAATTTCCCTTATTATGAGGCACTTGGAATATAGGTACACGTAAAGATTAACATCAGGTTAAAAAATTGAAGCTAACGCACACTCTTTTTCGTTATAAACCGGTTACAGCATCAGAGCTAAGAAAGTATTGCGTATTTCTTTGCAGTAAGCCTTCGGGAAAATAGGCAATAAAAAACGCCGCCTTACTTCGTCCTCTCAAGAAGGAGATGTAAGTCGGCGCTATATACGTTACTTGTTTTTAGTCTTGGTTTGTTTAACCGAAGATCTTGCTCCAAATACTCGGATTACGCTTCTCGTGATACTCTTCACGAAGGCCGTCAATAGTACGAAGTTCTTGCTGTGCAGATTCAAAGTCACCTTGGTCTAGCTTCTGCTCAATGCTATCAATTGATACACTAATTTTTTTGAAGCCTTCCATGAAGTGTTCTTCTTTTTCAATTGGGTAAACACCCGTTTTCAGCTCAGCAACTAACGTGTCGATACGTACTATAGGCTTTTGCATCTCTTCGATGCTTTGAGCTTCAGCCGCTTGTTTGAATGCAAGCTTCATTTCTTGCATATTTTTCTTAAGATCGACATTAGCAAATGCGTTGCCAGACAATAACGCAGCAGCGATTAAGCCAGATAAAAGGATTGAGCGAGTTTTCATTGTTTCTCCAAGTGAAGCGGTGTCTTTGAAGTTAGAGCCGTCATTACTGTGGCACTTCGACTTTATTATTTTCGGCTAGTGTATACAAAAATCTTTCAGGCACAAAAATTGATTGTGTCGAAATGCAAACCCGCCGACATTCTCTTAAACAAGATCTGAATATTCTGGGATTTCATTACGACCGCGCAAGGCCAAAAAGGCTAGGAACTGCTTTGGCGAATGGGTAATCACTTTACTCGAATCTACGCCCACTTCATCTAACAATGCTGCGACTAAGTCTAAGCCACCGACATCTAAACAGAAATGCGCATCGCTGCCTGTTGTAATAAATGCACCCTTCGCTTTCGCTATTCTTGCAATCTCATAGCAGCGGTCAACACTGCCAACTCGGCTATTGCCTTTGAGTGTGGTGTTGTTGATCTCAATCGCCACGTTGTTCTCAACCGCACATTGAATAACAGCTTCGAAATCGAAATCAAAATTAGGATTGCCTAAGTGACCAAGCGCATCAATTCGACCGCCCTTAATCACATTCAACAATGCTTCTGTATGGGTAGCGACATCCGATGGGCGAAATACTGGCTCATGAAAACTCGCGATCACCCAATCCAAGTTCTTATCCACACTCGGATGAATGTCGATTTCACCCTGTGTGTTCATGATGTTTGACTCAACACCTCGAATAATTGCGACATCTTCAATAAAACGAGGGAGCACACGCTGATTGCTGAAGAACCAATAGTGTGGCGCGCCCGGCATTGATTCTGAATGATCAGTAGTACAAAACATGGCTAAACCATTTTGCTTTGCCGACTTGGCGTTTTCGATCAATGTGCTGTAAGCATGACCACTTGCGTATGTGTGGGTGTGAGTATCTACTTTGAGTTCCATGAATCAATGCCCTCTTCGCTCGGTCAAAATACGTTTTTCAGAAAGTAACTCTGAATCTCTTTCAGGAAAAGAATACTTCAGAAAATGAATGCCTAATGGCAACAATTCGGCCAGTTTATCAGCTGAAAGTGACAATTAGCACCCAAACATAAAGGTTTATTACTGGTTCATTTACACGACACGGGAATACGTGGCTAACCAGAGCCAGCCAGCGCTTGGTCTTATCTAAGTCGAACCGCACACACTCGGTAATTGCGCCAATTTTTTGCAACCTACCCAAGTTCGTCAATACTTAAACCAGCCTACAAACTGGAGTGTTAGATGAGAAGAAGACGATATCCGCTGAGTATCCACATCACTAGCCTTTTCCTAATTTTGACAACACTTGTCGGTGCGGTATTGATTTCGATTAGTTATCGGCACTCCCAAGAGCTGCTGCTAGGCACAGTGCGCGAGATCAGTAATGAGCACCGCGACAAACTGGAATCAGTATTTAAACAAGCCATTGCCCCTGTTATCACAACCTTAAATGTGATGGCGGTGAGCCCGTTTGTTGCTCATCAAGCTTCCGCTGTCGAAAAAGACTCTTGGCTTGCTTCGGTCGATATCATCTTCAAGCAAAACACCAATTTGGTCGCTCTATTTTATGGTTCTGAAGATGGTGACTTCAGAATCTTTCGTCCATTAAGCACCAATAAACAGAGAGCCGAAAACAGCGCGCCCGCTAAAGCGACCATGATGGTCAGCAGCACCAATCTAGACGGTGAAAACTTTATTACCTATCTTGATGGCGCACATCAAGTGATCAGTACTCGACAAGCAGAGAGTAAGTTCAACCCCACCACTCGTCCTTGGTTTCGTAACGCAAAGCCTGATGGCTCAATACAACTCTCTGAGCCCTATCTATTCTATTTCCTGCAAACCAATGGCATTACACTCTCTAGGCGTTCTGCCGATGGCAAGCATGTGGTTGGTGCCGACTTTACGTTGAGTTCCCTCTCTTCTCAGATCAGTGAATTAGCTTATTCTCCGCAAACCCGACTCGCCTTGTTCGATCAACATTTTAATCTTCTCGGTCAGCATCAACTTGAGCTATCAGTACCCAAGCCTGACTCCCAATCTGATGACACAAGTAAAACTGAGCAAACGAACAACCAAACGACGGGGAATCTCTCTGGCAGTGAGCAAGACCAAAGCTTCTTTAATGTGCCCAAACGTGAACAGATGGAAGCATTGAAAGCGTCCGTTATTGCGCCGCTTATCTCTGATGAAGAGAAGTTTAACCTCAATCTAAAAAACGTTGAGTACAACTTAAACACTTGGGCACTAACGCTAACGCCGGTTCAACTGACTCAAAATGTCACCTTATACTTGGCAGAAGCGACGCCACACAATGAGCTGCTCGCTGATCTTATCTCGATGCGAGACAAGCAAGTTGCGGTCGCGATTGGGATGTTGTTCATCTGCTTCGCTATCGTATGGTTTGTTGCTAATCGACTGTCTCAGCCGCTCAATACGCTGATGCAACTCACCGACAACATCGCTCGGTTCGACTTCAGGCGTACTCATTATCCCAAAAGCATGATTCAAGAAGTGGCTAACCTCGCCCACTCGATTGAGCTAATGGAACACACGCTTCATGATCTGATTACCCTACTTCGAGACACCGCCGGGAATCAGGAGTTTTCGATCTTAGCCAAGAACATTGCTCATCAAAGCTATTTAATTACCAAAGCAGAAACCATTGTCCTTTTCACTCAATCCAAAGAGAAAGACGTGTTTGATACGGCAGCCAACCTTGCCATTCTTCCTTTTAAGGCCGACATCAATGACTTCATCAAACACACGCCTTGGTTGCTGTGTCAGCTTAAATCTGGTGAGACGATCCATTTGAACCGAAAAGACAATGTTCTCAACTATTACCAAGATTCGATCTTCAATTCAGACCTGTACCTATTTCCACTATTAAACCGAGAGAAACTGTTGGTAGGGATTGTGGCAATTGGCTATGAGAGACCAATTACCAAGATGCAGGCAGACAAGCACGCCTTTTTAAGAGAGTTGCTCAGCTTTGCGGAAATAGCGAAAGACAACATCGACCAAATGCAGCAACAAAAAGACATGCTTAATGCCTTTATTGAGCTGATTGCATCGGCGATTGATACCAAGTCACCTTATACGGGCGGGCATTGCCAACGAGTGCCTGAGCTCACCAAATGGCTAACTCAAGCAACCATAGATGATGACCGCTATTACCCGCAATTCTCATTGGACAGTAAACAGTGGGAAGAGTTGATGCTCGCCGCTTGGCTTCATGACTGCGGCAAGGTGACCACGCCTGAATATGTGGTAGATAAGGCAACAAAACTGGAAACCATTTACGACCGAATCCACGAAGTGCGAATGCGTTTTGAGTTGTTGAAACAGCAAGCGGAAACCGATTACTGGAAAGCGATGGCGAACGGTGCACTACAAGAAGAACAACTCAAAATACTCGAACAAAGCCTGTCTGAACTGGATGAGGAGTTTGCCTTCGTTGCTGAGTGTAATCTTGGCGGCGAATCTATGACGGAAGAGCAGCTAGAACGCTTAGATCAAATAGCCAAACGCCAATGGAAACGTACACTGGATGATCAATTGGGTTTGTCTTGGTCTGAAAAAGAGAGATTTAACACCCAAAAAGAGTCGGTTGAGAAAGAGAGAACTGAGCCAACAAGTCAGGAAAAGGGTTTGCCTGTCATGGAGCCTCTGCTTGCCGACAAACCGGAGCATAAAATACCTTGGGACAATGGCTTTAACCCTGCCGATGTATGGCAAGAAGCGTTTGTACTTAAGCCCGGAGAAGTTAAATACAACCAAGGTGAACTGCACAATTTGAAAGTACGCCGTGGTACGCTAAACGATGAAGAACGTTTCATGATCAACGATCATATTATCCAAACCTTCACCATGCTCAACAAGTTGCCTTACCCGCCTTACCTTCAAAACATTCCGGATATCGCCAGCGGACACCACGAACGTATCGACGGTAAGGGATACCCAAGAGGCTTAAACGAAGACCAGTTACCTCTGCCGTCGAGAGCAATGGCAATTGCTGATGTCTTTGAAGCGCTCACCTCTAGTGATCGCCCTTATAAGAAAGGTAAACTCTTAAGCGAATCACTCAACATCATGACCGACATGGCCACCAGCGGTCATATCGATCCCAAGTTGTATTTACTGTTTTTGGAAAACAAAATCTACGATAAATACGCTGAGCGATTCCTAGAAATGAACCAACGCTGCGAGATTGACCCGCACGAACACATCGACCGAGTAAAAGAATACATACGCTCATTGTTCTAAGTTTTAAATTAACCATTCAGAGAATAAGCCATAACTCAATGGTTAGCTTTTAGCTGCCGAGTCCAATACCGCAACGTCCACTACAGTCGCTACAGCCACTGTGGTGTGCGGTTTTTGTTTGGCTTTCGCCTTGCTGTGTCTTTTTGCCAGCAATGTATTGGTGATGCTCGCCACGACAATCAGGTTAATGCCAATCATCTGCTGTGTAGAAAACACATCATCAAAGAACAAGCCCTGCCAAAGCGCGCTAAACAGCATGTTAGTAAAAATCAGAGGTGCCAACTGGGAGCCACTGTCTGCAAGCTTATACGCCTTGGAACGGAAGATTTGGGTATTGATGGTAAACATTGCAAGACCAAGTGATCCGAGAACAATCCAGCGTAAATCGTCAAAAGACAGTAACGCCGACACGAAGCCTTTTTCAGCACTTTCAAGCACATCGGGCACCGCAGAAAGTGAAGTAAACACCACCATTGGTATCACAATAATTGCCGCAACTAAAAAGGTCCACGTGTTAAGCTCTGCCGGAGTCAGGCTGGTTTTAGACGCTCGGTACAAACTCACTTGCGAGCCAGAATTAAATACCCCCGCGAGAAGCCCAAGCAGAAGCGCAGGTCTAAAGAACTCCGAACCCAACTCAAACTGCGACAAATCCCCCGCCATCATCACTACGCCAACAAAGGTGACAGCTAAACACACTATCGTCGTTGTATGAATCTTGGTTCTAAATATTAACTTTTCTAACAATGGAATAAACAGAGGCCCCGTACTGAACAACACAACCCCTTCAACAAGCGTTAAGGTTTGCAGTGAAGTAAGGAAACACCACTGACACGCCACCATAAAGATCGCCCGCATCACCAAAGGTTTCCACATTTCTCGTGTCGGCTTGCTGATTTTGTAAAAGGTCAGGAAAAGAAATAAAAACAGACTGGGTAACAAAAAACGCACAAAACTGAGTAACGAAGTGGGCATCACTTCAGATAGATACTTGGCCATCAAGCCACTTAAAGACAAACTGAACGTCGACAACAACATGAAAGTCGTCGCCTTGGTAATATCAGACATAATTATCACCTCCTATGACATCTATTTTAGAGGCGTGACGTAATGAAAAATAGCGAGTAATATTAACTATAACTGTAAGGAAAACTTACCAATGAAAAAACTCGTTCCGCTTAAATCCGTTTACGCTTTCATTGCTGTCGCTGAGACTGGCAGCATGACCGACGCCGCTCGGGTGCTGTACGTCAGTCACTCTGCGGTAAGCCAAGCGATAAAGTCGTTAGAACAACTGGTCAACAAGCCTTTGTTTCAACGAGTCGGTCGTCGTGTTGTTCTTAATGCCGCAGGTAAGCGATATTACCGCAAAGTCGCGCCCGCACTTGAGCAAGTGATAGAGGCGACCGAAGAGCTTGCCAGAACGCCTAACGACCACCGCATTACCCTCAACATGGTCAATTCGCTCGCGATGCACTGGTGGATCCCACGAGTTCCCGACTTCCAAGCTTTCGCTCCCTCACTTGATATCCGTATTTCGACGCTAACTGGCCCTTTCGATATTGAACAGGAAGGGGTCGATGTTGCGCTCGTACATGGCAAGCCCAATGAGTGGGAGCAATATTACAGCGAGAAACTGGGCGACGATGATCTGGTCTTGGTGTGCAGCCCTACTCTATTAAAAAACCAGACCGGATTGAGCGTCGAGCAACTCGTCAAACAAAACCCGACCATTGGCGTTTTTAACCTCAGGCGGCAACACGACTGGCAAGTGTGGTGCGACAATTACCAAATTCCACTGCCCACATTCCATAGCAATCTGACGTTCGATGTCTCCATTCAAGCGGTGCAAGCTTCAATTCGTTCGTTAGGCGTACTAGTAACGCATCGCTTGTTTGTGAAAGATGATATCAGCCATGGGATGCTTGTCGAATTGGGTAAACCGGTTGCTAACCCGCACCAAGATTTTTACTTTGTTTGCCCAAAAAACAAATTAAAACAAGAAAGTGTGCTAAAACTGAGAACATGGTTAAGACATGAATTCACACGCTCAGAGACAGCACTGAACGATGACATTCAAGAGCAAGACCAAACTATCAATCAATAAGCGAGTGACAGCTCAGCAAGCTTACAAGAGGCCATTATGATTATTACCACCACACAATCAGTCGAAGGCAAGCGCATTGTCGATTACAAAGGGGTTATTGCCGGAGAAGCCATTCTAGGGGTGAACGTTTTCAAAGATATGTTTTCAGGAATTCGTGACTTTGTGGGTGGACGTTCTGGCACCTACGAGAAAGAATTAGAAAAAGCACGCAACTACGCATTCAAAGAGTTGGAGCAAAAAGCGATTGAAGCGGGTGCCAACGCGGTGGTAGGTGTCGATATAGATTATGAAGTATTAGGGACGGGTAATGGCATGTTGATGGTATCAGCGAGCGGCACGGCGGTTGTCGTCGCTTAATCGCCTAGTCGCTCAATCGCTTGGTCACTTAGTCACTTAGTCACTTAGTCACTTAGTCACTTAAGATCTCAACACATGAGCACTTGGGCACATAAGATGTTGAGCACTTAATCTATTAAGCTATTGAGCAATCAGGCAGCCTAATGAAAACTCGTTCCAACCCTTTGATGACTAGCCACCAAAGGGTTAGAACAGTTATAAGCTGATACTTAGCTTGATGTTACTCGTGCAACCTTTTGCCCGGAGAGCATGTCATCAAACGAGGCAACTCTCGCCAAGAATGCACCTTTATTTTCAGGTAAGATAGAACTTGCTAAAGGTAAGTTCGCTTTCATCGAATCCACCGCTCTTCCACGCACCAGCACTTCAAAATGCAAATGCGGCCCGGTTACGCGACCAGTCGTGCCAGACAACGCAATTTTCTGCCCACGCTTAACCTGTTGCCCCTTCTTAACCAAGAATCGGCTCAAGTGCAGATAGCGAGTTTTGTAAACGCTGTTATGCTCAATCACTATGTATTTCCCCGCATACGGGTGGTTACGAATAGCAATAACTCGACCATCACCGGTTGAATAAACTGGCGACCCTACGGGTGTTGCGAAGTCAGTACCATTATGCGGAGATATACGTCCGGTCACTGGGTGCTTACGGTATGGGTTAAATGGCGAAGTAATTCTTCGGAATTGTTTGTCTATTGGGTAGCGATTGAACGCTTGCTCAAGGCTGTTACCCTCTCTGTCGTAGAAGCGTCCATCTGAAGCAAGAAACGCGGCCACTTCCTTACCTCGTAACCTAATCGATATGCCCTGGATCTCTGTTTTTCCTGTTAGATGGTCGCCTGTGTATTGCTCATTGACCAACACATTAAACTCATCGCCCGCTCTTAACTGCTTTGAGAAGTTAATCTTGTCTCTTAACGTTCGAGTAATATTGGCGATCTGGGCGGTTGTTAATCCCGCTTTGTATGCTGACGTTGAAAAACTGCCATGAACGGTGCCCGTATAGAGCTTTTCTTTCCATTCGCCAGGCATTTCATGGAATTGGTAATTAAAGCTTCCATCATCATTTCGAGTAAAGGCTGCTTGCTCAACCAAACTCTCGTGATAAATCAGCTCCACAAGCTGTTTTGAGTCACTATCCAAAAGCAACTCTAGATGGTCACCAGGTTTTATTGTGTCGAGTTTCAAAGACTCCAGATCCGCTTCCATCACCTTTTGAACGGTTCCATATGGCAGTTGCCATGACGAAAAGATGTTGCTTAGCGTATCGCCAACTTTCACAAAATAATGGACCTTAACCAAAGAGTTGGGAGTCGCTTGCGAGTCGATGACTTCCTTATCATTAGGTTGAGAACCTTGGTAAGGTGTTATTTTGATAGAGATTTCTGGTGCTGGTTTGGAGTGAAAAGAGAGCAAAGCAGCAAGGGAAAATGCGCTGATCGCAGTAACGATCAGACCAATACGGAGGAACTTCATAAAATACTTAGCGGTTATAACGAGGAACTTAGAAAGTGTTATAACATAACAATTAAATCAAAAAAATAAATGAAATGTAAGAAACCATAGCGCGATAGGTGTGAAAGTATGGTGAGCATGCAAAGCCCACCACCTTAGTTAACACGGATCTTTACCTCATATTACTCTTCACGAAGTACTTCGAAGCGTTCTAAGCCTCGCAGCATCTCAAAGTCCGGCTCTTCAGTTAGCAGCTCTCTCATGGACCCACTGGCTTCAATAGCGCGCTCTAAGTCATCGATAGCTTGACCTTCTGCCCCTAATCGAGCATAGGCGCAAGCACGTTGATACAAGGCATGAGCATTTTGGTCATCGACTTCTAATACACGGTTACAAAGACTCATTGCCCAGTGGTATTCCTGTATATCCATAGCAGCGTCAGCTTTGGCAGTAAGTGCTTCTAAATCTCCAGGACGAACCTTCAGTATTTCATCGTAGATTTCAATTTTTTGCTCTGCCGTTTGTGCGTTCTGTGCTCTCAACCATAGGTTATGAATCTCATTGATAATTTCAATTTCGCGGTTGTTGTCGGAAATGATTCTGGTCTTGCGCTTAAGATCCCGTTCAAGAACATTAAACTTCTTCTCATAGTCTTGAGCGATAGAATTAAGTCGCTTATCAGCCATGTCTTGAGTTGTGTGTTTAAGCTCTTTGATGGATTGCCAACCCACCAGCGCGATAAGAGAGGCCACACCAGCAATAATGTAGAAGAAATACGTTACGGTAACATTGGCGTAGTTCAGCGATTTATCCGCTACAGTCAATTCGCGATCCGTCATCTGAATGGTCAAGCGTCTTTCAAGGTCTTGCTGTTCCATTCGCAGTTGCTTCAGCTCATCCAATATATAGCGTTCCATCAGCGGTCTATCCAAATACTCCTGTTCCGAGTACTTAACATCTTCGCTTGCAAAACTCATCGTGCTGAACACCGAGATAACTGCAACCAATAAGATTCGAAGCATTATACATTCCTTATATGTTTATATTTAGACTAACTGTATCTCGTAATAGGCATACAAGCTAGGAAGTCGACAAGTTTGCTATGTCCATATTGGAATTAACACTCTAAAACATCATTGATAATTATAAAACACCTGAAGCAACATCATTAATTTCTAAATTATAAAAATACCGCGTAATACTGTTCTATATGATTAATTCGCGATGCGAATATACCGAAAAATGGTTTATTGCATCGAGATGAATCTTATATTAATAACGATCAGAACGAGGTTAATTTGAATAATCCACGATACGATTTAGTAAGCCGTGTACTGCACTGGGTAATGGCTTCTGTAATCATCTATGCAACAATCGCAGGGTATGTGATGCACTATGTCACCAGTCATCCAGAGCTGTTTTCTTTTCTGTCAGTGCTCAACATGTCATTGGCGACCGTTGCGACGCCACTGCTTGTGGTTCGTTATATCTGGAGCCACTTTCGCTCGTCGCCAAGCAATGCCAACCTCTGTGCCTGAAGGGCAAAAATGCGTTGCCAAGCTTGCACACTCTTTGATGTATCTTGTGATGTTTATGGTTTTCAGCACCGGCTACTTAATGCTAAAAGAACCGTACTCTTTATTTTGGTTAGTGAGCGTAAATAATCTAATTACCGACTCTGCAATCAACGGCTTCTTTTTCTATTTCCATCGTGCCAGTTGTATTGCCCTAGCCTGTTTAATTGTGCTGCATATCAGTGCCGCACTTAAACACCACTTTGTCTATAGGAACTATGTATTGAAGATGATGCTCTAGATTCAAAGAATTCAAGACAATTTGCACAAACAACAAAAAAGCCATAGCATGTTCGCTATGGCTTTCTTATTTCAATTTGATTACTTGGTTTGAGTATCAATCATCACTTGCCAGTATTCACATTTAGCCAAGAACTCTTTTAAATAAAGCTCTGGGTTAGCAAGTTTCTCACCGCCTTTAACATCAGCACCAGTCACACGCCAAAAGCCACGAGTGACCAAGTTTCGATGATAAATAAAATCGTTGAGTTCATTAGCCTTCAAAGGAAGTTGTTCACCAAACGTATTTTCGTAGCGGCTCAGAGTCGAGGCTTGTTCACTTGGCTTCTCCCTTAAAAAGGTATCCAAATCCAAACCTAATGACTGTTGCTGCTCTTTTGATAGGGCTTTAGCTAATTTAGAGATCACACTGAACAGAGCCAACTCAACTTTTTGAGACGCTAATAACGATGCACCTAAAAGTGCATGTTCGTTGGAAATATGTTGTTCTGTTGATGAAACGGTTGCTGTTGTCACTGTGTTAACCTCAAATAATCATAACGGGTGTTACTGAACTGGATAGAGTCTTTTCACTAAGCTGAATCTTATTCTTGTCATTAAGAAGAATCTTGCAGCTAAGCAGAGCCTTTCAACTAAGCAGAATCTTTTAGCAGAACGCGGTCAGCATCAATAATGGTGAAGCCCGATGCATCTTCATTCTTTTCGACTTGCACTAAACCTTTAAAACCAATCTGCGACAGCTTCTTCGCAAGTTGATCTGGTGCTGTTTCAAAAACAACATTCATAAAAGGTAAAGACTCAGTATCAACAAAACCATGCTCGTTAAACAGTTCCATTGCTTGAGATAAATGGTCTGAGTCGGTTAATTCAATAATTTCTACAACTTCTTCCAACAACATTTTCGATTCCATATTCGCCAGAAAGTGACTGACACAAGCCGGTTCTTTTTGCTTGCATACATCCCGATGCCCTAAGACACCCCTTTAGTAGTAGGGAGATCATAACATATTAATAATCGTAAAATATGTTTTATTTTCCCTAAGCTACTGGGAATACTAGAAAAGAATAGAAATTGGTGAAACATAAGCAACACCAATTCATAGTATCGATAACGGTAAACCTGATTTGAGGTGATCAGGCAACCGTTACTTGAGAATCGCCCGTTTCTACAATCGATTCTTGTAACAAGCCAGCATAAATACCATTGTGTGCCACCAACTGTTGATGATTACCTTGCTCAACAATTTCACCCTTTTCCAACACCAAAATCGTATCTGAGTGACGAACGGTACTCAAACGGTGTGCAATCGCAATCACAGTTTTTTCCTTGAAAAGGCGCTGCATTGCTTTTTGAATCAGGTCTTCGGTGATTGAATCTACCGAACTGGTCGCCTCGTCAAGCATCATCAATTGACCACCCTGTGCAACCGCTCTAGCGAACGAGATAAGCTGCGTTTGCCCTACAGACAAGTTGGAGCCGTTCTTTTCCAAGTGGAAGTCATAACCTTGTGGCAATTGTTCAATAAACTTATCGGCATAAACATAGCGCGCCGCCTGTTCAACCTCAGTTCTAGATAGATGCGTTTTGCCCAGCGCGATATTGAATTGGATGGTCTCTTCAAATAAGTGCACGTCTTGCATCATCATTGAGAACAAATGAGCAGAGTCTTCACTTGAGATCTGTGACAGCTCTATTCCATTCAACAAAATGCTGCCTTCATAGTCTTGGTAGGCTTTAGAGATCAGACGCAGAATCGTCGACTTGCCCGAGCCCGTCGAACCCACAAGCGCGATTTGATGCCCTTTCTCCAATACAAACGAGACATTCTTTAGAACGTAGGGAGAGTCGTCTTTGTAGCGGAAGCTTACGTTCTTAAACTCTAGGCTCACAAACTGTTCAAGCTGCTTCTCAACCTTGTTAGATGACAACAGGTTGCGCCCTTCTTCTTCAGTCGGCTCAACAAACAGCTCTTCAATATGGTCAAACGCTGCAAATGAACTCTGAATCGAAGCGATCTGCGAAGTAAAGTCACGAATCGGAACAAACACTTTCTCTAAGGTGTTGATGAACGCAATCAGCACACCCAAGGTGAGCGCCCCTTCTAACACTTGCTCAGAGCCATACCAGATCATAATCGCGATAGTGATGGAGGTGATGCCAGAGATAAACGAGAACAAAATCGCATCGTATTTATTGATCTTCTTCTGCGCTCTTAAAAACTCATCGGTATAGCCTTGGTAGCGTTGCTCGACTTGCTCTTCCGCTCGGTACATCTGAACGGTTTTCATGCCAAATAAGACTTCTTGTAAAAAGCCAATACCGCGAGCGAGAGAAGAACGAGTCACCTTATAGAGAGCACGAAGTCGGTTTCTCACATACACCGTCAAATACATCACTGGCGGCATAATGATCAATACAATCATCGTTAACTGCCAATCAATGAAGAACATCATCACCAACAGAGCAATGGTATTGATGCTGTCTTTAACTAGCCCTACAACCGACTGAACAAACGTCTCGCCGATGGTTTCCAAGTCACTGGTTAATCGTGAAAGCGTTACCCCAATCGGTGTGTTATCAAAATAGCTGCGTGGCAGTTTGAGCACGCGAGAAAACAATACTGAGCGCATGTCAGTTATCGTGTATTGACCAGTTTTACGCAGATTGTACGAATAGGTGGTATCCACCACATAACTCGCCACCAGCACGGCAACGAGATAGAAGACGTATTCGAGCAGACCATCCATATCCCCGTGACTCAGGTGAACATCGATCACTTGAATGATCAGCCAAGGGAACAACAAGCTCGTGATGACAGAAAGAGGAAGCATAGCGATGCCCAGAATCGCAGAGCCTTTGTATTTCTTAGCAAACTTAAAAAAGTGCTTGAGGTACTTGAGATCAACACGTTTTAACATGCTGCTGCCTCCGTTTCATTCTGCTGTAGTTGCCATGTATCGTAATAGTAATCACAGGTTTTCAATAACGTGGCGTGGTCGCCCTTCGCGATCACTTTACCTTCGTTCAACACGATGACTTCATCCATATATTCAAGGGCATTAACGCGGTGTGAAACCACAAGAACCGATTGATTTTCCAAACGTTTAAACAAACCTTCCAAGATCTTACGTTCTGTTTCATAGTCGACAGCCGATAGAACGTTATCCATGATGATCAGGTCGGTGGGTTGCAATAAAGCACGCGCAATACTTAAGCGCTGCTTCTGACCACCTGACAACATGATCCCTTTCTCACCGACTAAGGTTTGATCGCCGTGTTCAAAACGTGTCACATCACTAGCCAACTGGCTGAGCTCTAGCACTTCATCAACCTGACTCTTTGCCAAATCGGTATCTAGGCTACCAAAGCGGATATTGTCTTCGACGGTTGCTGAAAACAGGTAAGGGTCTTGAGTCACGGTTTTCACGTAACGGCGTAAGTCACTGCGTGAGAAGCTAGTGACATCTCTTTCACCAAGGAAAACAGAACCTTGTGGTACATCCAAGTGGTGGTTTAAGCAGTTCACTAATGTCGTTTTACCCGCTCCGATCCCGCCTAACACACCCACTTTCTTACCTGTTGGAATATCAAAGCTGATGTCATCGAGAATCACGCGTTCTTCACCTGAATAGCTGAAGCTGAGGTTGCGAACAGAAAACGTTTTTCCCTTCAGTGATTCAACATCTAGTTCAGTCAGCTTATCTTCATCAAGCTCCGGGACTTTGGCATTAAGAATGGTTTGTGCACTTTGAATACCTACCATGCCACGCTGATAAATGGTCGCGATTCTGCCAAGTTGCATCAATGGCATAGCGAGCAAAACCGAGTAAGTCAGAAAGGCGGTAATCTCACCAAGTGTGAGTTCCTGTCTCATTAACATGTAGCCACCAAGCCCAAGAATGATGATTTTCATCAGGTCATTGGCGTAGTCGAGTACCGGCATAAAGAAGACTTGAATGCGTGTAATTTTAAGGCGGCATTCAAGCAATAACTGGTTCAGCTTTTCAGTTTCGGCTTTCACCCAAGGTGACATCTGCTGGCTCTTAATGAGATCAATCCCAGACAGGTAACTCATTAGCTGAGCAGACAGGTTTTGTAGACGCTTCATGTGCTCTAAATGCAGTATTTTCATACGCTTGAAGCCCACACGGAAAATCACAAAAGCGATTGAGATAGGAATGATCGAATAAAGCGTTAATTCTGGTGAGATACGCCACATGTAAAGAGGCGTCAACGACAACGCAAGCAAGGCATTGAAGAACTGCAAGAAGCCGACACCAAACAGCAGTCGAATGCCACTAAGGTCATTGTTGATAATCGAGATCAGTCGACCCGAAGCAAAGCGTTCGTGAAAGCTGCTCGGTAAGCGATTCAACTTTTGTAGAAGTGTACTTTTAAGTGCGGCCTCTGTAATTCGCCCCGGATTAAGCGCATAGATACGAGACAGAATTCTCACCACCACCATGGCAACCGACATCCCGACCACAATCCAAACATAGGTTTGAAGCTGTTGGTGGCCAGTTGAAGAGGCATCATCAATCAAATCTATCGCCAATTGGATATAGCGAGGGATCTCTACTTGTAACCAGTTGACGAGAAAGATGAACACAATCGCCAATAAGTACGAGGTGCGATTCATGCGCAGATAATGGGCAATAAACTGTCTTTTATTCATAGTATTCTTTGTTTAGGGCAGGCTCACAGCGAGATTTAACGATATAACCGGGCAGTTAAGCTAGATAGGTTCATCGCTGAGGTAAAGATACATCAAAAACACTTAGTTGACAATATCAACCATATTCAATAATTAGTTTCGGGTATTAAGTTTTAGCATTGCTAGAAACAACTTTGCCGCCAAAAGTGGCGGCAAATAAATAGCTTAGCAGGCTAGTATTGATAACGGCTAAAGCATCTCTTTGGCAATCAAATGCAGCAAAAAGGTTTCACGTTCAATGCTCATGCCCTTTTTAGGGCTCTCGGCCATAGTCTTCTCGTTATGAGCAATTGCGTCATGAATATTAATCCACACCGGTTTCATCCCGTTTTTCACTTCATAATCTTCGTAAGCCGTTTCACCAAGCTCACGATCGATCTTGCATGAGTAGCAGTAAGAAATCATGTGCATCATGTCTGCATCATCTTTGTACCAAGGACGAAACTCTTCAAAAATGCCGAACGGCTTGATGCTATGGATATTCTTCGCGCCAGTCTCTTCTTCGAGTTCACGAACCATACCTGCGATCACATCTTCCCCTTCATCCAAACCACCACCAGGAATGGTGTAGTCGTGATAACGCTCTGTATACAGCATCAGAATGTCTTCACCATCTAACACAATGGCACGGGCAGCGTTGCGCTTATAGACCGTTTTATTGTCTAGATGGTCGATATCAGGATGGATGGTTGTTTTTAGGTGTCTCATGATTCTGACTGCTCTACTGAATTTGGCGGCATCATATCATAATCATCAATAGATTCGAGGTTCACAACCGCTAACCAGAACGGATCGGACGGGGATATTCCTACGGTAACTTGAATCCACTTAGCTTGATCTAACACTCAAAAAGTCGTTAAACATGAAGAAATATCAACCTATTTCAATATCTTGACCAAATTAGGACAACCTTTTCTGAAATCTAAAATATACTAATTTCATAGAGCTTCTCATTTGGTTCTGTAGAACTTAACGCATTCGATTATAGAGTTATCACGTAGGAGATAGACATGAAGAAAATTGGTTTGATGGCTGTATGTGCCGTTGTATTAGGCGGTTGTGCAAACGACTATGCAGAATATAGCGAGGGCCAACGTGTTTCAGTCGCTAACCCAGCAGCGGTTTATTGTGTTCAACAGGACGGTGAATTAGACACGGTTACTGAAAACAATCAGCGTACAACTTACTGTGTATTCGATGACGGTGAACGCATTGAGCAGTGGGAATACTACCGCAACCACCACGAGCAAGATTCAGAAACCCAAAGTTAATCACTGTAATACAACACATGAGCCTTTTGGCCAATGTGACGGGCGGTGATTACGTTCGCGTGAGCAGAAGAAGGCACAAAGCTTCGAGCTTACTGTCTGATTGCCTTTGCGAGTTTAAAGGCCGTTATTGGCATCACGAGAAAGAAATAATCACCTATCGCCACCAGCGATGTGTGAGATCCGATTCCGGATCTAAATAACGGTTCAATAAAGTCAGGTTAGTATCTAGTAGAGCTAGGTATTCCCTGACTTTTTTTACATCGGTACCCACTGAAGTCTGCTGGATACAGCGCTCCAATGCTGGGAGTAAACTCTCCACAATGTCAAAGTCAGATGAACGTCCAACGAGCTCTTTGGCAGTGATCAATGCTTCCAAAGACAGTCTTTCTGGCTCTCGTCTAACCAACTCTAAATCTCGCTTAAATGCGCCCGCACAAACACCTTCAAGATAAACTCGGTAGGTCGTCAGTACGTCCATCAACAGAAACAATTGCCCCTGAGCACTTTGATGTGGGTATGGCACCGCAACATGAGCCTCCAACCTGCGATCTATTTGCTGCTCTACCCCAAGTGCGGAACACTTCTCGATGAGAACTTTAAGCAAACCTTGCTCGCCCATGAGCGATTGAATCTCGAATATACGTTGTAAATGGTAGTCATTCGAAACGAATGTCACTTGCACACTTTGCCCGCGAGTAAACAGCCCGCTTGCAATCAACTCTGAGGCCAAGTTCTGTATGTTCTCGACAGTGTTGGTCGAGTGCTGCTCGAGCAAAATCGCCCCTAAAGAAAACGGATGTTCACGCTGCTTTTCAAGCTTTCTAAAGTACTGGTGCATCGCGTCGGCTTCAGACAGTGTTTGCCCTTTTGTTAGCCCACCACAAAATGCTACCGCAGTTTGCTGATTCGAGTCTTCTACCAAAGGCTCCGCCAGATACTCAACCAAAGCATCAACTCGACTGATTCCTTCATCAGTCAATTTATTCTCATTAAGTCGCTTACCCAGCACAATAAGGAGGTGATTAATGCTCATTTTATGTTCAAGTCTCGTTTTGGGGATTAGATGGAGTGAATTATGTATACAATACTTGTTAACAAAAGTATTTTGAAATTCTTGTATGTTGCTCGCAATAATGCTCACTATTGATAGCGACATCTTAGGTAATACAAGAATAAACGTGTCGCTTTACAGCAAACATAGCACGCTCTTGTATTTCATCGCTCTATGCTTGTTAGCACTAGTCGATAAAAGAGCCCTTTCAATCAATGAATACGCTCTATCGCATAACTGTTTCACCCACAGAACAGGTTCACTCAAAGAAGTGCAACTAACCAAATACAAATTTTACACAGAGTTCGTCCATCGAACCGTCTTCACAGGAAGTTACTATGCTGTCTATTTTTGATATCTACAAAATTGGGGTTGGACCATCCAGCTCCCACACAAATGGACCAATGATCGCTGGGTTTAACTTTACCCAAAAAATTGATGCTCAGCTTAAGCAAGTGAAGCGTATTCAAATCGACTTATACGGCTCGTTATCATTGACGGGTATTGGTCACCACACAGACAGAGCGACCTTGTTAGGTTTGCTAGGTAACCGCCCCGACACCATTAAAATCACCAGTGCTAACCAAGCAATGCGTAAGGCGATTGAAGATAAATCTCTATTGGTTAGCGGTAACCATGAAATTTATTTCGATGTAGAAAGCGATCTGCTCTTCCACAAGACCAACCTTCCGCTGCATGAAAATGGTATGACTATCTCTGCCTTTAACGAAAGCGGCAGCCTTCTGGATATGGAAACCTACTACTCGATTGGTGGTGGCTTTATCGCAACCGCTGATGAGCTACAAAACGGCAAACAGGAAGCAGAAACTCAAGTTGAGTTCCCTTTCTCTTCTGCTGATCAGTTGCTTGAACTATCCGAACAACAAGGACTGAGCCTTGGTGGCTTAATTCTACGTAACGAAGTTTCATTCCAAGGTATGGATGTGATTGACCAGAAAGCCGACCAAATTTGGAAGGTGATGTCTCTGTGTATGCAGCGTGGCTTTGACACGGAAGGCATCCTTGATGGCGGTCTAGAAGTCACTCGTCGAGCACCTGCTCTGCTTAAAAAGCTGGAAGCAAATGCCTCGATTGAAAACGATCCAATGGAGATCATGGATTGGATTAACCTATTTGCCTTTGCTGTAAGTGAAGAAAACGCAGCGGGCGGTCAGGTCGTGACATCACCGACCAACGGTGCGGCTGGGGTTATTCCTGCGGTATTAATGTACTACCATCGCTTCATCAAAGAGCTAGACACTAAGCAGCTTAAAGACTTCTTGGCAGTCTCTGGCGCAATCGGCATCTTATACAAAACCAACGCTTCGATTTCTGGCGCAGAGGTAGGTTGTCAGGGTGAAGTCGGCGTTTCTTCATCAATGGCCGCAGCAGGCCTAACTGCCCTACGTGGTGGTAGCAACGAACAGATTTGTATTGCAGCTGAGATCGCGATGGAACACTCACTGGGCATGACATGCGATCCGATCGGTGGCCTTGTTCAGGTGCCATGTATCGAACGTAACGCAATGGGTGCAATGAAAGCCATCAATGCATCGCGCATGGCGTTGAAACGTACCAGCAAGTGTCTTATCTCGTTAGACAAGGTTATCGAGACCATGTATCAAACAGGTAAAGACATGAACAAGAAGTACCGTGAAACTTCTCTAGGCGGCCTAGCCGTGATCCACATGGCACCACCTTGTGAATAAAAGACAGGAACACGAGTGGAGAAAGCCTCTATAGAGACAGTATTCTTGTAAACTTAGTTTTCAATATCTCAACAAAGCCAGCCACCAAGCTGGCTTTTTTATTGGCTAAAGCCCAACAGCTAATTGAAAGTGATACTCACTCAAAATAACTTACAGAATGACTACCTCTAACTTTCCCTTTATTAGTTCATTACTTAGCCACAAATGATGATGGCTAAATTTCATACCGCCATGCATCCACTTGCAAAATCTAACGTTGCAAATCTCATTCATGAGAAATATGAATGCACTCATAAGAAAAGATATATCGAGTAAAGTTCTGTTTGGGACAGATGTTTCAGTTTATGTATTACTACTAATGATATTATAATCGGGTAATTACACTACATATTAATACAAACGTGAGAATAAAATAATGTGGAATAGATTAAACAAATCAATGATGTTCTGCCAAATGATGTTCGGACTTTCGTTCTATGGCGTCATGGTGATCTTGACTCGTTTCTTCCTTGAAGATCTGAACTACAATGAAGCCGACACCATGATGGTTGTTGGTGCTTTCTCTGCAATCGGACCGCTATTTGCTATCGCAGGTGGCTTTATCGCCGACAAGTTTTTAGGCGCTTACCGATCTTTAACCATTGCCTTCCTAGGGTTCGCAAGTGGTTACGTTCTACTGGTACTTGGTGCAGCAGCAACCAATGTTCCGATGGCATTATGTGGTATTGCGTTAGCAAGTTATGCACGTGGTTTGATGTCCCCTTCTTACCCAAGTCTTTACAAACGCACGTTCAAAACTCAAGAAGATTTTGAGAACTGCTACCCAATCAACTACTCAGTAAACAATATTGGTGCTCTGTTAGGCCAATACCTGTTCCCAATGCTAGTACTTGTTGTTGGTTTCCACGGTGGTTTCCTTCTTTCAGCGGTTCTAGCCGGTGCTGCGCTTCTGATGATGATCTTTGTTCGCAAAGGCCTTGTTGAAGCAAGTGCTGAAATCGACCAAAAACCAGTAAGCACTAAAAACTGGGCAGCGTTCCTTGGTCTTTCTGCCGCTATGATTGGCTTGGTATTCTTCATGTTCTCGAACATGGATATTGGCCAAAACATCGTATACGCAATTGGCGGTGCAGCAATCGTCTACTTTGTTTCTTTGATGTTGAAATCGAAGAAATCAGACATGCTGAAAATGGGCACTATTTTAATCATCACATTCCTGACGACATGTTTCTTCGTGTACTACGGTCAGATGATGACTTCGATGACAATGGTAGCGATCAACACAATGCGTGGCGATCTATTTGGTTTCATCCCTGTCGCACCTGAAGCTTCAATGGCAATGAACCCACTATGGTGTATGGTTGCTGGCCCTATCATCGCGGGTATCTTCTCTAACCTAGAAAAGAAAAACATTAACTTCTCAACTGCAACCAAAGTCGGTTTCTCTTTCATCCTTACGGCTATCGCTTTCGGTATCCTTACGATGGCAGTAACGACAGTTGGTGACGATGTTCTGATCCGCCCAGAAGTCTTCCTAGCGATTCACTTCTTCCTAGCATTCGGTGAAGTGATTGTAGGTTCAATGGTTGTAGCCTTCATCCTGTCTGTTGCACCTAAGCACATTGAAAACTTCTCAGTAAGCTTGTTCTCTGTTGCTATCGCACTATCAGGCATTGTTGGCGCGGTATTCTCAACGTCTATTGCACTAGAGAAAGGTCAAGAGATCACACAAGAGATCGTGCAAACGGTTTACGGTGATTACTTCCAAATGCTGACTGTTCTTGCCGTCGTGATGGTAGGTATCGCAATGGCAGCATCGTTCATTATTCGTAAGATGCTAGAAGCTGCGAAAGCCGCTGAAGAAACGATTGAACTAGAGCAAGCAAACAGCTAATTCTGTTCGCTGAGTCAAACCAATCCTAAGAGCCCTTTAGTTTTCTAAAGGGCTCTTTTTTGTAGGATCCGTTTCTCAATAGGATCTGTCGTATAAGTTAGGTAGTACATGTGTAAATCAAAGTAAATGATAACTATTAGTATTGAGTGTTTTTTAGTTCAGGATTATGATGTGGAAATCCAAATCTAAGAGAGCCTTATATGAGCAAGCCTAGCCCTATCACATTAACCGTTACTCAAACCTCAACAATTACTCCAAACATGCAGCGCATAACGCTTAGCGGTGAGGGATTAAGTAAATACCCAACAGAATGTGCCGGCGGCTACATCAAGCTTTTATTCTCGCCACTTGGCACGACTGATTTAAGCCAGCTAAACGAAGGTGAGCGCCCAACCATGCGTACCTACACCATTCGTCAGTACAATCCTGTAGAGCAGTGGATTGAAGTCGATTTCGTTCGTCACATCACTAAAGATTTGCAGTGTGGCTTTGCTGCAAGGTGGGCAATGAACGCGAAAGTGGGTGACACTATTTCAGTGGCTGGTCCTGGTTTAATTCAGGGGCTTAACCTAGAGTCAGACTGGTTCTTCTTAGTTGCAGACATGACGTCCCTACCTGCGCTTTCTGCAAAAGTAAAAACGCTCCCAGAAACAGCGACTGGTCACGCTATCATTCAGATCAACTCAGCAGCAGATAAGCAGGTACTTGAGACTCCTCAAGGTATCAAAGTAACCTGGTTGATTGAAGATGAAACCTCAGAGTCACTTTCACAAACCGTGCGCAACACAGAATGGTTAGAAGGTCAGGTTTCAATATGGACAGCGTGTGAATTTGAAAGCATGCGTGAGCTAAGACAATACTTCCGCAACGAAAAAGAAGTCGCGAAAGAGAACATCTACATCAGCAGCTACTGGAAACGTGGTGTCACTGAAGATGGCCACAAAGTGTTGAAACAGCAAGATGCTCAAGATTTAGCGGGGTAAGTCTTTTACTACCTACAGCTTCTTACTAGATAAAGAGAAAACGCCCTTAACGAAGTTTGTTTCGCTAAGGGCGTTTTTTCATTTAACTTAATAGAGATACCTATTCACAAATCCCCAATCACTCAGGCGATCTTTTAAGTCAATGAGATAACTAAGCCAGCAATAATTAGAGATACGCCTACACCGCGAGTCGCGTGCCACTTTTCCTTTAAAAAGTAGATCCCCATCACTACGCCGAAAATGATACTCACTTGCCTAAGAGCAACAACCAAGCTGACATTTTCAGTCATGGTCATCGCAAACAGCACTAAGCCATAGGTCGAAGCCATCATAATGCCTGCAAGCGTGGCTTTCTTTCGCAGTATCCAAGCATTAGTAAACTCGATTCTTTGGTTGGTTACGAATAACCAAACACTCAACGGAATCACAATTGCCCAGAACTGGATACCTAGGTAGAAAAGCGCGGTGTGCTTGTTAGTTATAACTGGTGTGCTCAAAGGATCGAGTAACAGAAGCGCTTCTTTATCAATGATGGAATAGCCCGTGGTACCAATGGCCACGATTAACGCCCACAGTACGCCAAGGTTGAGATACGCTTTTAACCTAAGATCTGAAAACTTCTTAAGTGGTACAAACAAACAACCCAAGGTAATCAAGGTGAAGCCAAACCATTGATTAGGTGACAGCTCATAGCCTATCAACACCGTGCCTAAACCCACCATCAACACGGGCAGCGCTCGTGCCATCGGGTAAATCACCCCAATATCGGCCTGCTTGTAGGCTACACCTAAGCCGATTAAATAGATGATTTGGCAAATACCACTTAAAAGAAGTAGCTTCCAGAATAAAAGCGTGATATCCACAAAGCCGACACTGTAAATGAACCAAATCAAATAGGGAGTCAATATCGCAGCAGCGGCAAAGCCAGAGGCTAAGAAGAAAGACGAGCCCGATCCTTGATTCGATTTACCTAGAACGTTCCAACCCGCGTGAAGCAAAGCCGAAATAGTCACGATGACGATGGCAGAGAATTCCATTTCATTCCTAAATTATAGATGAATTAGCACAACGGCTGACAACAGATGATAAAAAGGCCTCCGAATAAGAGACCTTTGAACTTTTCAATTGGGCAATCCTGCATAATTGCAGATATGCTAACGTTCTAACGTTCTAACGTTCTAACGTATGACTAGCGCTCTAGCTGCGCGATTGACTCAATACTGATCGCGTCATGACGCCAATACTCAATATCACAGTCAATCAGATCGCCGTTTTGATTGTAGTTAACACGCTCAACAACCATTGCAGGTGAGCCAGAAGTCGCACGCAAGGCTTGCGCTGTCTCGCCAAGTAAAGACGTTGTGCTCACTCGGTAACGGATCTTCTGATACACCACACCAAAGTGTTCGCGGTAGATGTCCGTCAACGATTTAGACAAGTCATAATCAAGCAAGTTAGGGAACAACTCTGGTCGAATGTAGTTGGTCACATACACAACCGGCCTATCTTCAAGATAACGAACTCTGTCTACTCGATAAACGTCCGAGAAAGGTTGTAACTCAAGAAGCCGAGTCGCCTCCTTGGTTGCTAACATTCCTTTCGCCGCCACCAACTCAGTTTTCGGCTGTCGATTCTGCGATAGAGCCATATTGGTGAAGTTCAGCGTTTGTGTTGGATCGTAACGAAGCGGCTCGGGAGAGATAAACCAACCACGTCGGTCTTCTCGATAAATTCGTCCTTCCGCTTCAAGTGAAGACAAGGCTTCACGTAACGTAACTCGTGTTGTATCAAACGATTCAGCCAGTTTGCGCTCCGCAGGCAGCTTCTGTCGTGGTGTTAACATCCCCGACTCTATCTGCTCTACGATGACATCTTTGATTTTTACGTACTGCACTTCATTTCCTTTTATTCTTGTTCTTGTCGTCAGCCACTCCTTGGCCAACTGCAATATAAAATAGTTCGTTAGCGTTTACGCCAAGCCTGGGTGCGCTTCTCGAATAACTTGTTGATTAACATATGAATCAACTTCGCGCTCGCTGCCGATATCATGATCATCACCGCCATGGCAGCTGCTGCACCCGTTTGTCCCGCATCATCCATATTCAGTACTGAAACTGACGCAGGTATCGTATCGGTAGAATACAAGAATACTACCGCAGATGTCGTAGTAAGTGCATTAATAAACAGGTATGTCGCAATATCTAAAATCGCAGGCAAACAAACCGGCACCGTCACTTTAAAGAACAGCTTGTATTGCGGTAGGTTAACCGAAGCCGCCGTCGCTTCTATTTCCTCAGGCAGCTGTTTTAATGCGGTTAACGCTGTCATGTGGCCGACTGTGTAGTAGTGAACCACCGTATTAATCACCAAGAACGCCATCGTGCCATACAAGAAGTTGAGTGGGTTACTCAAATCATTAAAGTAGAAGATATAGCCCAAACCCAACACCATACCCGGAACGGCCATCGGTACCACACTGAGCATTTGCATTGCCTGACGAACAGGACCAAATGCGCGGCCTTTCTCAATGCAATAGGCGCCTAAGAAAATCAATACGGTACCGATAATCGCAGTCCAAGCGCCGAGGGTTAAAGAGTTGAAAAATGGCGTCCAACCATAAGTACTCATCTCTGCGAAGTTATAATTATTTAGCGTTAACGTTTTATTCCAAGGCCAGAAGGTGACCATCGAACCGTATATCGCCATGCCCAACACAATAACCACAGCAGCAGAGATGATGGTGCAATAGAGCAAACACACGCCATCACGTAGAGTGTTTGGCTCTGGTTGGTAAGCGACGGAGCGAGTATCAAACAAGCTCTTCTGCTTCTTTTGAACCCAGCGGTCAACGGTAAACGCAAGCAACGCAGGTAATAGCAGCAAGATACTGGTTACTGCACCCATAGAGAAGTTCTGTTGACCAACCACCTGCTTAAAGATGTCAGTCGATAACACGTTGTAGCTACCACCTATCACCTTTGGCACACCAAAGTCACAAACCACCAGCGTAAACACAACGATCAGGGTACTGATCAAGCCGTATTTTGCCGCAGGTAACGTCACCATAAAGAAAGTTTTTAACGATGAAGTATTGAGTGCACGTGCTGCCTCATAAAGGCGAGCGTCAGAGGTTCTTAATGAGGTGGTCAGAATCATCAAGGCGTGTGGAAACGTCCAAAATATCAAGCCCAGTGAGATACCAATCAAACCATAAACCGAGTTGCCCCCCAAGACTTCTTTAGCGATACCTTGGTTACCAAATAAGAAGATAAGACTGATTGCAGGAAGCAGTGACGGAGCAAGAATAGGCGCAGAACCCAGTACTTGAAAAAGCCCCTTAAAAGGCATGCATGAACGAGTTAGCGCATAGGCATAACCAAACGCCAAGACACCCACGATTACGGTCACTAGCAATCCAAGCGTGAAGGTATTACCTACCGATTGCCACAGGCTTTGAGACGCAAAATACGTAGCGAAATTCTGTAAACCTACAAATTCACCGTCTGCGTTCTGAACACTCTTTTTCAACATTGCCCACAGTGGCATCAGGATAAACAACGTCATGACCACAGACAAAAAGGCCAACAGCCCAAATAGAATTACGTTGTCTTTGCTTAACCGAGCCAGAAAAGGTTGTACTCGTCGTTGAATTAGCAGCTTAGATTGCATCATTTGAGTCGATTCCATGATTGATTACGCCGCCTCGTCTTTCATCACTTGCAGGCTTTTCGATGAGTAAGCTCTAAGGCCTTCTTGATCAAACGCCACGTAACGAATATCACTGCGACGCAGCTTCAATCGGTTGAACTCTTTGACGGGAACATCAACGATGATCTCTTTCGCCGTTGAGTCATGTTGCAATTGACACTCAACACGATAAAACGCCCCTAAGAATTCGCTTGATACGATTCTCACTGGCAAGGATTCACTAAAACGATCAACAAACTGGATTTGCTCTGGACGAACGGCAATATCAAAAACATCACCCAGATTTGGCGTGAGATTATCTAAGCCAGGTAACGGCAGCATTGACTCAGCAATACGCATCTTGCCTTGAGCCGCAACAGAAGCTTGAATAAAGTTCATGCTACCAACAAACTCAGCCACAAAACGACTGACAGGTTTTTGGTAGATCTCTTGAGGAGCACCGACCTGCTCGATAACACCATGATTCATCACGACAATACGGTCTGCCATCGTTAACGCTTCATCTTGGTCGTGCGTCACCATAATAGTGGTGATACCCAATTTGCGTTGCAGTTGGCAGATCTCATCACGTAGGTGTGTTCTTACCTTCGCATCCAACGCAGAAAGCGGTTCATCGAGTAGCAACAAGCCTGGAGACAAGGCTAATGCGCGAGCCAGAGCAACACGCTGCTGCTGTCCACCAGATAGCTGATTTGGAAATTTCTGACCAGACGTTGGTAAGCCAATGGTCTCTAACCAAGACTCAACCGTCTCAAGGGCTTCTTTGGTCGACATGCCTTGGTTTTTCAGACCAATCGCAATGTTTTCTTCCACAGTGAGATTTGGAAACAAAGCGTAAGATTGGAACACGATGCCAAAGTCGCGCTTTTCTGGTGGCAAGAAGGTCGTATCATTACCGTTCTGCTCAATAGAACCTGACGTTGGTAAGTCTAGGCCTGCAATCGCACGTAATAAGGTGGTTTTTCCACAGCCAGATGGGCCAAGGAAGCAGACGAACTCGCCTTTATCTATCGATAGGGAGATGTCTTTTAACGCTGTAAATTGGCCAAATTGCTTTACAACGTTTTCAATATTCAAATAAGTTTGGTTGCTCATACTACAGCACTCTCTATATGGTATATACCAAATTTATACTGAGAATATTGCAGTTGAGTGACAAATTTATAGAAGCTAAATGACAGTTATATTGCAGATATAATAAGCATTAAAAATTGCTATTTGTTCAACATTGAAAGTTAGTTCAACGTTGAAAGCCCTCAGTGACTTGCCCATAAATCACTGAGAGCCTCAATGTAAACTTCTAATTTAAACGCTAGATTAATCTATGATTCAACCTTGTCGGCTTTGCCCGCCGCACCTGCGAGTTTGGATAACTGTTTATCTAGCCACAATGGCGTGCTACCCGAATCTTCCGCGTTCTCTTTTCTTCGTACCGCATCACGCACTATCATCGCACCTACCCAACGGAATGGCTCTGGCGGGAAGTGTCCTAATGGGCCTTTAGTTAAACCGCTTCGCGTCCAAGCATTGTCGATATCGAGCACCATTGCTGACAAAATCTTCCCGCCCATACGGGTTTGAGCAACGCCATTGCCTGAATAACCAAGCCCATAATAGATGTTGCCTTGGCCTTTTAGATTACCGAAAAATGGCAGACCGGTGACCGAACGATCTGAGCCTCCTGACCAGTTGTAATCGAATTCACTTTGTTCCAATTTAGGGAACAGTTTTTGAAACGATTGATTGAGAATCGGCAGGTAGTTGGTCGTTTGGTTAAACATGCTTTCAACTTGATTGGCAAACGAGAACTTATTACCGCCTTTGCCCAACATGAGTCGTCCGTCCTGGGTATCTCGGTAATAGTGGACAAAGATACGCGAATCTACCACCGCTGCCCCTTTCTCTGGACCAAACTGCTTGAGCTTTTCAGGAATAGGCTTGGTCACCACCATATCGGAAGAGACAACCACTATGCTGCGTTTGAACTCTTTAAAGTGATCGAGCATCCACGCATTGAGCGCTAAGATCACTTTATCGGAAGTTATCGTCCCACCCTTAGTTTGGACGCGAACTGGTGAGCCGTAATCAAGAGAAGTCATTTCTGTATTTTCGTAAATTTCGACACCCAATTCGATCGCAACGCGGCGTAAGCCTCTCGCCAATAACGCTGGCTGCACACTACCCGCAGCTTCTGAGTAGTAACCCTCAATGTGGCGATCAGATCCCGCTTTATCAGCCAAAGAATTGTCGCACTTCTTCCAGCTATTGATACCCTGCTTAACCAGCTCATTAACAACAGGCTCCATTCCACCCTTTTGCGCTTCATTGGTCGCCGTGTAGTAAGTACCGCTTCGATATAGATGCGCGTCAATCTTGTGTTCGTTACAGAAGGCTTCAATCTCGTATATAACCTTTTCCGATTCCTTAACCAACCATTTCGCTTGTTCTTTTCCGTAGAGCTTTTTCAGCGTCGGATACTTAGTTGACCACGTCAGCATGCAACCGCCGTTCGCACCAGAAGCACCGCTACCACATAGACCTTTTTCAATCACGACAACATGCTTTTCGGGTTGCTGTTGTTTGATTAAAATCGCCGTCCATAAACCCGTATAGCCACCGCCAACAATGGCGATATCACAGTTGACGTCTTTTTGGAGCGACTTCGCCGAATCTAGCCCCTCATTGATGTTGCCAAACTCTTGTTCTAACGCTTGCTTGAACCAATATGAGTAGTGCTTTGTCATTTGTTGTACCTTACTTAAAACCTAAAGGCGTAAAACTAAAAAAGGAAGACCGAAGCCTTCCTTTACTGATCTCTAACTTCTAATGAGCTGCATATCTAATGGACTACGTGTCTAATAAGCCATATATCTAATAAACCATGTGTCTAATAAGCTCGGTAGATAATTAACCAAGGAGCTCATGAACTAAAAAGCTCAGCAGATTAAGATTTTGGCTCTGATTTAGCGTCAAACTTCTCAGACCATGTTTTAAGAACGTCTGCACGTTCACTGCCCATGCGAGCGAAGTCCATTTTTGCCATGTTCTTTTCTACATTAGGGAAGTTCTCTGCTTTGCCTGTCACATCTTGGTGACCAACAACTGGGTACATTTCGATGTAAAGCTCATTTGCCGCTTTAGAAATAGACCAATCGATAACACGTTGTGCTGCATCAGAAGGCTTAACAAGGCCTACCGCTTCAGATTCCCAGCCGATGCCTTCAGGTGTAATCACTGAAAGTGGAGCGCCTTGAGTTTTCAGCTTAGCGCCACGGCTCGCCATAGAAATACCGATAGCGACTTCACCCATGCCCGCTTGAACACATGGCTTAGAACCTGAGTGCGTGTAGTGAGCAATATTTTGGTCTAGCTTCTGCATGTAGTTCCAACCTTGGTCTTCACCCATGTTTTGTAACCAAGCCGAAACCTGCATGTAGCCCGTACCAGAAGATGCTGGGTTTGGCATAGCAATGTGGCCTTTATAGATAGGCTTCGTTAGGTCATCCCAAGATTTAGGTGCAGGTAAGTTAAGTTGCTTAGCCACCACTTCGTTGAAACAAACTGCATTGAAGAATGCATCATTACCGTACCAAGCTTGAGTAGACTGTGGGTCGTTAAGGTTAGCGCGTAATGCTTCTACACCTTGAGGCATATAAGGTTTCAGGATGCCATCTTCTTTAAGCAGTGCCATTGAAGAACCAGCAAGTCCCCAAACTACCTCTGCACGCGGGTTGTTTTTTTCGGCCAATAATTTTGCCGTCATGATCCCAGTTGAATCACGTACCCACTTGATGTTGATGTCTGGGTTTTCACTTTCAAATGCGTTTTTGTACTTCGCTAAAATGTCAGTTTCAAAAGCGGTGTAAACCGTCACTTCCTGTGCTGCATAAGCATTACCAGCCAATAGAGTAACTAAAGCTGCAAGTGATCCTTTCATAAAACGGTTTTTCATCATTTTCTCCAGTCAGGCCCGATGCCAAGGTTAGGAATTTCCAAGGTTAAAGTTGTTAAGGCTAGAAGCTCCATCTAGAGGCTTCTATATCCATAAATTCATTTAGGTTGTTAACACACACCTTTGCATTGGTATGTACCAGATTTCGAGTATTAAGCTAACTGGCTTTTATGACGATTAAATGAACAAAAAATGGCAATTTAAAGATCGGAAAATTTCTCAACACAAGTGACAAATTTGAATATGAAGCTTTTGTGAAAATAACGTTTGGGCTATTTACGACCGTTTAAATTGGTTGTTAAAGTAATTGCAAATACTGGTATAGTCCAAAATACAAATCACGAGAATTGAACATGAGAAACGAATACTTACTGCTGACACCGGGCCCTTTATCTACTTCTGAAACCGTTCGCCAAGCGATGTTAAAAGATTGGTGTACTTGGGATGATGAATACAACAAAGACGTTGTTGAAGTGATTCGTAGCAAGCTAGTGACTTTAGCGACTAAGCAAGCGGGATATACAAGCGTATTAATGCAAGGTAGCGGCACCGCTTCAGTAGAAGCAACAATCGGTAGCGTTATCTCTAACAACGGTAAGCTTCTTGTTGTTGATAACGGTGCGTACGGCGCTCGTATTGCTCAAATCGCAGAATACTTAAACATTCCATGCCATGTCGTTTCCCCAGGTGAAACATCACAGCCTGACTTGAACGAAATGGAAACGGCATTGGCCATGGATTCAGACATTACTCACGTTGCGATTGTGCACTGTGAAACCACGACAGGCATGCTGAATCCAATTGAAGACATTGCCAAATTGGCAAAACAGCACAACAAAACCGTCATTCTCGATGCAATGTCGAGCTTTGGTGGCATCCCTATGGATATCGCTGACTTAGGTATCGATTACATGATCAGCTCTGCAAACAAGTGCGTCCAAGGTGTACCGGGCTTCGGCTTTGTTATTGCTAAGCAATCGGAACTGGCAAAGTGCAAAGGCCAAGCTCGTTCATTAAGCCTTGATCTGTTTGACCAATGGCACTGCATGGAAAGCAACCTCGGTAAATGGCGTTTTACCTCTCCGACGCATACAGTGCGTGCTTTCTATCAAGCTCTACTTGAATTGGAACAGGAAGGTGGTATCGAAGCTCGTCATAATCGCTACCAAACAAACCAAACCACACTGGTTGCAGGTATGCGCTCTCTTGGTTTTGAACCTCTGTTAAATGATGAACTTCATTCACCGATTATCACCTCTTTCTATTCTCCAACTCATAGCGATTACCAATTCAAGGAATTCTATGACCGTTTGAAAGAACAAGGTTTTGTGATTTACCCGGGCAAGGTTTCAAACGCCGACTGCTTCCGAATCGGTAACATCGGTGAAGTGTATCCGTCAGACATTGAAGCTCTAATTGACGCAATTAAGAATGCTATGTACTGGGACATCAAATAATGACGATGGCCAATCAAGATTCTGTTCTAAAGGCGACACACTTTCGAAGCGAAGGCGATGTGAACACCACGCCAGCGCGTGAGAAATGGAACGAGTCGCTAAACGATGATGCGACTCAAGCGATGTTAAAACGTGACTCTGACGTATTTCTTCATCAAGCGATGTCAACGCCTTGTCTAGACACACTTGAAGCAGCTGAAGGCATCTACATTCAAGATGCGACGGGCAAGAAGTACATGGACTTTCACGGTAACAATGTTCATCAATTGGGTTATGGCCATCCACATATCATTAATAAAGTGACTCAACAAATGGCTTCATTGCCGTTTTCACCACGTCGCTTTACCAATGAAACAGCCGTTCAATGCGCTGAAAAGCTGACACAGATCTGCGGTGGTGAGTTGAACCGCGTGTTGTTTGCACCGGGTGGTACTTCGGTTATCGGCATGGCACTCAAACTGGCTCGACATGTCACCAACAACTTCAAGGTCGTTTCACTGTGGGACTCATTCCATGGCGCGTCACTGGACGCAATTTCAGTGGGTGGTGAAGCTTGTTTCCGCGAAGGCATGGGCCCGTTAATGGCTGGCGTAGAACGCATTCCACCAGCCGTCTCTTATCGTGGCGCTTTCCCGTTTAACGAGAATAGCGCAGTCAATGCAAACGAAACTGCATGCGACGTTCACTATGCCGACTATTTAGAGTATGTGATTGAAAAAGAAGGTGGCATTGGAGCCTTCATTGCCGAAGCAGTGCGTAACACAGACGTTCAGGTTCCAAGCAAAGCTTACTGGAAGCGCATCCGTGAGATCTGCGATAAGCATAACGTCATGTTGATCATCGACGACATTCCAAACGGTATGGGTCGTAGTGGCGAATGGTTCACTCACCAGGCCTTTGATATCGAACCTGACATTCTTTGTATCGGTAAAGGTTTTGGCGGGGGCTTGGTTCCAATTGCAGCCATGGTCACTAAAGACAAATACAACACGGCAGCGCAAGTATCACTTGGTCACTACACCCACGAGAAAAGTCCTATTGGCTGCGCAGCGGCACTGGCTACGATGGAAGTGATTGAGCAAGAAAATCTACTTGAAAAAGTACAAGCGGACAGCGCATTCGTGCGTGAACAACTGCTTCAAATGAAAGAGAAATACCCAGTCATTGGTGACGTTCGCGGCATCGGTCTGCTTTGGGGAGTGGAATTGGTCACTGACCATATCACCAAAAACCGAGCGTTCGATGAAGCAGAAGCAGTACTTTACCAATGTCTGAACGATGGCCTGAGCTTTAAGGTTTCACAAGGTAACGTGATTCAATTGAGCCCACCATTGATCATCAGCCGTAGCGAGCTAGAAGTCGCTCTGTCTGTATTCGAAAAAGCGATAGCCAAAGTCTGCAAAGATTTTGAATACCTTTAATTCTCGAAATCAACATTTAAACCAATAACCTTAAACAACCATTTGTTTCCCAGAACTTTGAACTGGGAGTGACACAAAAATAGGACACTATTATGAACACGACATCACCTATCCAAGCGGTTATCTTTGACTGGGCCGGCACTATCGTTGATTTTGGGTCGTTTGCTCCAACTAGCATCTTCGTTGAAGCATTCAAACAAGGTTTCGACTTTGACATCGACTTAGCTGAAGCGCGTGAACCTATGGGGATCGGCAAATGGGACCACATCCAAGCAGTGGGTCGAATTCCAGCTGTTGACGCTCGTTGGAAGGCTCAGTTCGGACGCTCCATGACAAGTGAAGACGTTGACGCGATCTACGCGGCATTCATGCCTCTTCAAAAAGCGAAAGTAGCCGATCACGCAGCACCTATTTTGAATGCGATAGAAGTGGTCAATAACCTAAAAGAGAAGAACGTGAAGATCGGGTCTTGTTCAGGTTACCCACGTGAAGTGATGGATGTTTTAATTCCTGCTGCTGCAGATTACGGTTACCGACCAGATAACGTGGTAGCGACCGATGACTTACCTCAAGGTGGTCGCCCTGCTCCATTTATGGCACTGAAAAACGTAATCGATCTAGGTGTAACTAGCGTTGCTGCGTGTGTAAAAGTAGACGACGCAGCACCGGGGATCGATGAGGGTCACAACGCAGGCATGTGGACAGTTGGACTTGTATTATCGGGGAACGAAGCAGGCTTAACGTATCAAGAATATTTAGATGCAGACGAGACAACACTTACAGCTGCACGTGAAAAAGCAAGCGTTAGGCTAAACGAATCAAACCCGCACTACTTGATCGATACCATTGCAGACCTACCAGGCGTCATTGCAGATATTGAACAGCGTTTACTGGCAGGAGAGCGCCCATAAGCAAAAGCGAGATGTTCACGTGACGTAAAGTACGTGAAAAACATCTCTAATCGCTTTAATTCAAATCCCTATCCAATCATGTACTCATTCGAGTTATACATATTGGGTGGGGATTTTTGTTTTATAAGCATGATAAAGCGCAAGTTTTTTACTTATTACCCGTAGCGCCACTGGTAAATAGACGAGGCTAGGCTATAGCTTAAACATAAACATTCCAACAAATGATAAAATCAACAATAAAGGCATCTTAAATATATAATATTTAACAATTTCATTGACTCCAATACGCAATCAGATTAACAATATAAGTACTGAGAAAGAAACAGGTTCACCTGAACCAACACCTTGATTTACTTATTATAAGCAGTGTCGTAACCCAATAAGTGATCGTTTTACTGGTAAGTTCAGATAAAAATAAGAGTTAATCCAAGGAAAAAATTATGAAAAAACTGTCAAAAATCATGTGTGCTGTTGTAGCCGCTTCAGGCCTAGCAGCAGCGCCTTCTATTGCTGCAACGACTTACGTGGGTGCAAAAGTGGGCGTGGGCTGGCTAGACAGCGCATGCGTAAGCGGTGAAAAGTGTGATGATGATGCAATTGGTGCAGGCATCTACTCTGGCTACAATTTTAATGACAAGTTTGGTATTGAGCTAAGCTCAGACTTCCTTGGCGACTACAAGACAAGCTTTTCAAAGAACGGCACAACAGCTGCGTTCAGCGATCCACTGATCGCAATCTCGCTAACTCCAATGTACCGCCTAGCAGTACAACAAGAGTTTGACGTATTCTTTAAAGCAGGTCCTGCTTACATTTCACACGGTGGCGAGGATGACGTCGTTCTTTCTGCTGGTATCGGTGTAGAGAAGCAACTATCTTCTGATTGGGCATTACGTGTTGAATACCAATACTTTGATGATTTCGACGACAACTACGTTCAAGACCTGAACTCGAACCTACTATCAGTTGGTGTTAGCTACAACTTCGGTACTGGCAACACAACAGCATCAGCGGCGGCTGCAACAGCTTCTGCAGTAGCAGTGACTCAAGCGCCATCTGAGCCAATCACAGAACCAGCAGTTGTTGTTGAAGAGAAGACAACCGTGGTTGTTACTAAAGCGCAAACTGAGAGCTTCTCTCAAGGTATGTTTGAGACAAACAGTACTGAACTGTCTACAGATGGTAAAATTGCATTAATGCCATTAGTTGAAGTACTTAAAGCTCACCCTCAATCATCAGTTGATGTTGTTGGTCACACCGACTCAACAGGTGCAGCTGAGTATAATCTAATGATCTCTAAGAAACGTGCTGCTGCTGTAGCCGCATACATCGAAGAGCAAGGCATTGAAGCAGACCGTATTACAGCGTCAGGTGAAGGCGAAGAGAATCCAATTGCATCAAACGCTACAGCTGAAGGTCGTGCTCAAAACCGTCGTGTTGACGCAACGATCCCTGGTTTTGAATACCAAGAAGAAGTCAAAGTTGAAGAAGTTATCGTAGAAGCTGCTGAATAATAGCACTCTACCTTAGTTAAAATAATAAGGGCGGAGCACTTTAAAGTGCTCCGCCCTTTTCTTTGTCTGGCTATGCCTAAAAACCGTAAGCGATAAGCCGTAAGCCGTAAGCCGTAAAGATTAGCCTACCGCCAAGCTGTACAATCAGAAGACTAGACGATTTCCCAACTATGAGTCATCTCTACGCCAGCACCCAACATTAGACATACAGAACAGTACTTTTCTAATGAATCCGCACACACCTTAGCGACCTGCTCAGGATCAAGGTTGTCACCAGACACTTCAAAGTGAATGTTAATCGCAGTAAAGATTTTTGGCGCGGTTTCACGACGTGTAGTTTCAAGTTTCGCGTTACAGCCTGTAATGCTTTGACCAGCAGATTTCAATCCATCTACCACATCAACAGAGCTACAGCCACCAGCAGCCATTAACACCATTTCCATCGGGCTTGGCGCAGTAGCACCGCCGCTTCCATCCATAACAATAGAATGGCCTGATTGAGATTGACCGAGGAATTTAAAGCCTTCGACCCATTTAACTTCTGCTTGCATGTTGTTCCTTAGATGTACGAAAACGTCATCATTATTTGGTATTTTATATCAATGCCTACACCCTACTACTGGCGGCATTTATGAGCAAGATTTTCTATTTGAGATATTTTTTTCATGAATAGTGTAATTTTTTCCATCTAAAACCTGTCTCTATTCGTACATTCAAAATCGAATGAGAAAAACGTCAAGATGAGGTATCTATGAATAAATTATCTAAAATATTGGTATCACTCGTGGTTACACTACCACTGATTTCGCTGTTTGTAAGCCAGACTGGCACTGCCAATACAATGGATAAAACGGCTAGTTCAGGTAAAACTGAAATCGCGACACTGGCTGGTGGTTGTTTTTGGTGTACAGAATCCGATCTAGAAAAACTGACAGGCGTGACCGACGTTATCTCTGGATACTCTGGTGGTGAACTGGAAAACCCAACCTACAAACAGGTCTCTTCGGGTAAGTCAGGTCACATCGAAGTGATCAACGTGACCTATAACCCTGATGTGGTTAGCTACGAACAGGTTCTTGACCAATTCTTCCGACACATCGACCCAACCGATGACAAAGGTTCTTTTGTAGACCGAGGCCGTCATTATCGACCGGCTATTTTCTATCATAACCAAGCACAAAAAGATGTTGCTCAGAACTTCATGATGGAGATCGACAAAGCTAATATCTTTGGTGCACCACTAAAAACAGAACTGATAAAATTTGAGAAGTTCTGGCCAGCAGAAGATTACCACCAAGATTATTACAAGAAGAGTAAGGTTCGTTATAACTACTACCGCTATGCTTCTGGCCGCGATCAGTACCTAGATAAGATCTTCGGTGATGATAGAAAGGACAACCCTAAAACACTACGTCAGATCATCGACAGTAAGAATGCGACAGCGAATGCTAAAACATACGTAAAACCGTCTGATGCAGAGATCAAAGCGAAGCTTACAGCACTTCAATACGATGTAACGCAAGAAGACGCTACTGAGCGCCCATTTGACAACAAATACTGGGATAACAAGCAAGAAGGTATTTACGTTGATATCGTAACTGGGGAGCCATTGTTCTCTTCAAAAGACAAATACAAGTCAGGCACAGGCTGGCCGAGCTTTACACAGCCAATCAGCGAGGCTTATGTCGTCACAACTACTGACTACAAACTGCTTTACCCAAGAACAGAGGTTCGCAGTAAGTTTGGTGATTCTCACTTGGGACATGTATTTAAAGATGGTCCAAAACCAACAGGCTTACGTTACTGCATGAACTCAGCCGCAATGCGCTTTATCCCAGCGGATAAATTAGCAGAAGAAGGCTATGAGGAATACGTTGAGATGTTTGAGGGCTAAGCATTCAGCATTTAACGAACAGCCTATAACAACAAAGCCAGCATATCGCTGGCTTTGTTTTTATTTACAGAGCTTTATTTATCAGCCCGTGAACCTAATTAACCAGTCAACACCGTGTCTTCTGGATATTTCAACAAGGAAGGTTCTGGGCGAGCTAGCATATAAGCCAAGGTCAGGGGGCCGATACGTCCAATCACCATAACAACAATCATGATGTATTTACCTGGCTCAGTCAGGTTCGCGGTTAAGCCAGCGGTTAAGCCAACCGTTGCAAAGGCTGAAATCACCTCAAACATGACTCGATCAAACGCTGCCTTTTCAGTAAGCATTAACAAAAACATCGCGGTGGTTAATAACGCCCCACTTACCACAATAATGGCCAATGACTTTGTTACCGCTTGCCAAGTCACAGTGCGCTTAAACATCACCACGTGCTTTTTCTGACGGAGGAAGGTCCACGTTGCGACAAAGGCTACTGCAAAGGTCGAAACCTTAATACCACCACCTGTTGAGGTAGAACCTGCACCAATCAACATCAGTACAATCATTACCAGCAACGCAGGCTGTGTGTACTGAGACAAATCCACACTATTAAAGCCAGCAGTACGAGCACTTGCCGACTGAAAAAATGCGGCTAGCCACTGTCCTTGAGTCGATAACCCTTCCATGGTTGCTGAGTTATTTCTTTCTAGCAGCCAGAACAATACCGTACCTACCAACAATAGAGTCGGAGTGGCGGTTAGCATAATCTTGGTGTGTAAATGAAGATGTCGAAAACCTTTACGCCAGTTACTCGATAGGTCGCCGACGACTGTGAAGCCTAGCCCACCGAAAATAAACAAGCCAGCTAAGGTGAAGATCACCAGCGGATCATCAACAAAACTCATCATACTGTCTGAAAACAGTGCAAAACCTGCGTTATTGAATGCAGATATCGCATGAAATAGAGCATAAAAACTGCCCGTTGACCATCCCATCTCAGGTACCCAGCGGAAGCAGAGCAATACAAAACCGATAAATTCAGCCACTAATGCAAAGATGATGATCTTCTTAACCAATTTACGAAGGTTAATCTTACGATCTTGGCCAAGCGCTTCTTTCGCGAGTGCTTGTTGTTTAAGGCTTAACCTAACACCGAACATGTAAAGCAGTACCGCAGATAGAGTCATCTGCCCTAACCCGCCGACTTGCATCAAGAACATCAGTAAGATTTTACCCGCCAAGGTGAAATGCTCACCGGTATCGACAACACCTAATCCTGTCACACTGATCGCCGAGGTTGCTGTAAACAGTGCATCCGTAAAACTTAGGCCTGTCACAGAGAATACAGGCATCGTCAACAATATTGCAGAGGGGATAAGTACGCCTAAGAAGCTCGTAAGGATAATCTTAGGTTCAGAGCCTTTACGTGGCTTTTTATCACTCTTAAGCGTGTAGAAAGTACCTTTTCGTTTTAACGAATTCATACTGTTACCTTATTGCCAATTACCAATTGCGTAGCTTTCTAGATAAGGTCTCTTTCGGCCCAGCGATGATCACCACATCCCCAATTTCTAAACTCACATCCAATTCTGGTGCTTTAGTGAGGTTCGGCCCTCGCTTGAAGCCAAGTACCTCAACACCATTTTCTTTACACAGCTTAAGATCGCCAAGTTTCTTACCCAACAGTTTAGAACCAATAACAATCTCCGTCATCGCTAAGCCACTGCCAAGGTCGATAAATTCGAGAACGCGTCTATCCAACATTTTACGCGCAACACGAATGCCCATATCTCGTTCAGGCATGATGATATGGTCAGCACCAATCTTAGAGAGAATCTTGCCGTGAAACTTATCGTTCGCCTTAACCCAGACTGCTTTTGCTCCAGATTCTTTCACCACCAAAGTCGTTAGAATGCTTGAGTTAACGTCAGAGCCTATCGACACCATCACCATATCGTAATCATCGAGTCTTAACTCTTTCACCGTCTCTTCGCTCGTGCAGTTCGCAACAATCGCTTGTGAAACAAAAGCCGCTGCTTCTTTCACTCGCTCTTCATCAATATCGACGGCCAGTACCTGTGCCCCTGAACTTTGTAGCTCTTTGCAAACAGACAGACCAAATCGCCCTAAACCGATAACTGCATATTGTTTGTCGCTCATTTGAAATCCTGTTTAGAAATTTTAATTACACGGGATAGCCAAACCTACATTAGTTTCTATCTCAAAAAAAGTTAGTTCTGCAAGAATAAGGTTATACTATTGTCATAATCGCTTGATTTATAAAGGTAGAGAACAACTCGAGTTTCTGCTAATTTCCAATTCATAATTTCTGCGGCAGCACACACAATGAATGAATTCATAACCCAAGTACAAACCTACATCAACCAGAGCCATAGTGATTGGGCAAACAGCGTCCTATGCATCACTATTGCGAGTTTTCTCGCTTGGGTAGCTTGGCGAATTATCCATAATCGCTTGGAAGTTCTGGTACAGAGAACCCACTTTCACTGGGATGACCTACTACTAGAGGCACTGAAAACCCCTGTCAGTACGTTACTTTGGTGTTGGCCAGCGACCGTATCTATCGGGTTGATTCTTCAAGATCAGTTTGGCAATGAAATCAACTGGTTAAAAACTCTCAAGCACATATTGATCATATGTACCTTCGTTTGGTTCACCTTACGAATGATCACCAATGCTGAAGCATACGTCTTAGAGCAAAAAAACAGGGATGAGACAACTGTACAGGCGATTGCAAAAGTAGCTCGTCTGTTCTTTATGGTCATGGGCGGCCTGACAATCATGCAAGCGTTTGGACTCAGCCTATCAGGCTTACTCACCTTTGGTGGTGTTGGTGGCTTGATCGTCGGTTTAGCGGCTAAGGACTTACTGTCGAATTTCTTCGGTGGCATGATGATTTACTTCGACCGCCCTTTTAAAGTCGGTGATTGGATACGTTCTCCCGATCGTCAAATCGAAGGCACTGTCGAACGCATTGGTTGGCGCATGACGATCATCCGCACTTTTGATAAGCGTCCTTTGTACGTGCCAAATTCGGTGTTCAGTAGTATTGTGGTAGAGAATCCATCGAGAATGTTGAATCGTAGAATCAATGAAACCTTTGGTCTTCGTTATCAAGATGCAGACAAATTGGCGCTCATTGTTGATGATGTAAGAACCATGCTCGAGACCCACCCAGATATTGATGCCAAACAGACGTTGATCGTTAACTTTGACAAATTTGGGCCATCAACGCTCAACTTCTTTATCTATACCTTCACAAAAACAGTCAACTGGATCAGGTACCACAAAGTGAAGCAAGACGTTCTGTTACAGGTTCTGGCGATTATTCATAAACACAATGCAGACATCGCGTTCCCAACACAGACACTCAAGATTGACCCTCAAGACTTTTCTAATGTTCAAGATCATAACAGCGTTCAAAGCCTAGGTGATAATCAGAATATTAGCGATCCCAAAGACATGTTGAACTCCCCTACGGAAGGTCATCGATAGTCATATCCTTCTTGGTTATCGATAAGTAATAAGCGTGAAGCGTGGTAATATGATGGCAGTATTCTAATGCACCTAATTACCACGCTATGATTTTACCTGTCATTCTAGCCGGCGGCTCCGGAAGTCGTCTCTGGCCACTGTCTCGCGAGCTTTACCCTAAGCAATTTCTCAATATTGCCGGCGACCAGTCAATGCTTCAGCACACACTTCAACGCCTGCAAGGCCTTGAAGAGCACTTGATGGATAGTAAATGCGATGCCCCATTCATTATCTGTAATGAAGAGCATCGCTTTATTGCCGCTGAACAAGCTCGATCAGCTAACATTCAACATAGTGGTATTCTGCTAGAGCCAGTCGGTAGAAATACAGCCCCAGCCATTGCGCTTGCCGCCCTAAAGGCTTTAAGTAAACCACCGCTTAATGAACAAAGCGCATCCGACCCTATCTTGTTAGTGCTGGCTGCTGATCATCACATCGCGAAAACCTCTGAATTCCAACAAGCGATTAGTCGTGGTGTTGATTATGCAAAACAAGGCAAGCTGGTGACATTCGGTATAACACCTAGCTCCCCAGAGACTGGCTATGGCTATATCAAGCAGGGAGAGCCTCTTTCCTCCAGTGCTCAAACTGATACTAATGGAACAGAGCAGCCAATCAATCACGCCTTCGCCATAGAATGCTTTGTAGAAAAGCCAGACACAGCAACAGCAGAAGAGTACATCCGCTCAGGACAATACTTATGGAACAGTGGCATGTTCATGTTTAAGGCATCACGCTATGTTGAAGAACTCGCCGAACACCACCCTGAGATAGTAGCGGCTTGTAAACTCGCTCTTGCAACGCAAAATACCGACCTCGACTTTATCCGTATAGACGCTGAAGCATTCAAAAGCAGTCCAAGTGATTCAATCGATTACGCCGTGATGGAAAAGACCTCGCACGCCGCGGTGATCCCGATGGATGTCGGCTGGAACGATATTGGCTCATGGTCCGCGATCTGGGATGTAAGCGAAAAAGATCAGCACAATAACGTCATTGAAGGTGATGTGTTAACCGTCGACTCTCAACACAACTACATCCATGCTGAAAATAAGCTGGTTGCGACGGTAGGTGTCGACAACCTGATTATTGTCGAAACCAAAGACGCTATATTGGTTGCAAATAAAGACAAGGTTCAGGGTGTTAAATCGATTGTCAGTCAACTAAATCAAGCGGGTCGCACAGAACATGTGCATCATCGTGAGGTGTTTAGACCTTGGGGTAAATACGATGTTATCGACCTAGGCAAGCGCGACAAAGTTAAACGTATCACCGTTAAACCCGGTCACAAGTTGTCGTTACAAATGCACCACCATAGAGCGGAACATTGGGTAGTCGTGGCGGGTACTGCGAAAGTGACCAACAATGAGAAAACCTATCTGGTTGAAGAAGATCAATCCACTTACATCCCTTTAGGTCATATTCACAGCCTAGAGAACCCAGGGGATCTCCCACTCGAGATGATTGAAGTACAAACAGGCAGTCATTTAAGTGAAGGCGACATCATTCGATATCAAGACAGTTATAGGCGAGACGTGCGCAAGCAACAAGTCCAATCATCAAAGCACAACCAAACGAAATAAAGCAGCGACAAATCGATGAAACCAACATTAGACCTAAACTGCTTTAAGAACAACGATATCCGCGGCGTCATTGGTAAACAAATCAATGAGCCACTCGCCTACCTGCTCGGTAAGGCATTTGGCGAATACGTCCTATCCGCTAAGCCTGAAACCTCACTCGATGGTTTGGCGCAGGTAGTGATTGGTCGTGATAACCGCAAAACCTCCCTGTCATTACAAGAAGCCATGACCAAAGGCTTAATCGAGTCAGGGATTACCGTCATTGATCTAGGTATGACTGGCACTGAAGAGGTCTACTTTGCGACTCGTTACCTAAAAGCGATTGGCGGAATACAAATCACAGCCAGCCACAACCCAATCAATTACAACGGCATGAAAATGGTCGGTGTAGACGCTAGCCCTATCAGTAAAAACAGTGGTTTAGATGAAATCAAACGACGCATTGAAGAACTTAATCAAGAGCTGAACTGCAATTTACCGTTCGTTCATGCACAACCAAGTAACTCTAGTAGATCGAACAGTATTCTTGCTCCGTACGTCGAGCACCTACTCTCGTACATAACCCCATCAAAGCTGTCACCGATGAAGATTGTGGTTAATGCTGGGAACGGTGTTGCAGGACATATCATTGATGCTTTAGATAATAAATTTAACGAACTCGGTGTCCCTATCACCTTCATCAAAGTTCATCATAACCCTGATGGAAACTTCCCAAATGGTATTCCAAACCCTTTGATTAGAGAGAACCAAGCAGCCACTCGAGATGCCGTTTTAGAGCATTCTGCCAACCTTGGAATTGCTTGGGATGGAGACTTCGACCGATGCTTTTTCTTTGATGAGCAAGGCAATTACATCGAGGGTTATTACATTGTAGGGTTGCTTGCTGAAGCATTCTTGGTCAAACAGCCTAACACGACTGTATTGCACGATATGCGCATGACCTGGAACACAATTGAAATCGCAAAAACGCATGGTGGAAAAGCGATTGGAATTAAAGCAGGACACGCACTGATCAAAGAGAAGATGCGTGAAACGAATGCCGTCTATGGGGGCGAAATGAGCGCACACCATTATTTTCGTGATTTTGGATATTGCGATTCAGGCATGATTCCTTGGCTATTGGTTATCGAGCTGATGTCGAAAACTCAACAATCTCTTCACCAATTAACGAGTACTAGTATAGATAGATTCCCCTCTTCCGGGGAGATCAATCGAAGAGTCTCAGACCCAGAGCAGGTCATGGCTTGCGTGTTATCGCACTACCAAGATCATGCCGTTGAGATCGATCACACAGACGGAATCAGCATGAATATGGGCTCATGGCGCTTCAACTTAAGAAAGTCCAATACCGAGCCATTAATACGCCTTAACGTTGAAACCAAACAAGATAAAGCTTTACTGTCACTTAAAGTCGACGAGTTACTGTCTTTTCTCATTTAAGAATACAGACACTTCCAGTTTTCAACTAAGATCCACAAAAAAGCCCTTATTAGCTGTTGCTAACTAAGGGCTTTGAATTTTCAGTAGCTTAATCGCTGACTGTAATTAGTCTATTTGTTACGACGAGCTTCAACAGCGTCTGCCAGCTGGCGAAGTACTGTTTCAGTGTCTTCCCAACCAATACACGCATCAGTAACAGATTGGCCGTACGTTGCAGCTTTGCCCTCAACCAGGTCTTGGCGACCTTCAACAAGATGAGATTCAATCATCACACCAAAGATAGCTTTGTCGCCACCAGAAATTTGTGCGCTTACGTCATCAGATACGTTCATTTGACGCTTAAACTGCTTAGAGCTGTTTGCGTGGCTGAAATCGATCATCACTTTTTGTGGAAGACCAGAAGCTGCTAGCTCTTCTTTAATCTTACCAACGTGTTCTGCGCTGTAATTTGGCTCTTTGCCACCACGTAGGATGATATGACAATCAGGGTTACCTGCTGTTTCAACGATAGCTGAGTGACCGTACTTAGTTACTGATAAGAAGTGGTGAGAAGCGCTAGCAGAGCGAATAGCATCTGTTGCAATCTTGATGTTGCCATCAGTACCATTCTTAAATCCAACTGGGCAAGATAGGCCAGAAGCCAGTTCGCGGTGAACTTGAGATTCTGTAGTACGTGCGCCGATTGCACCCCAGCTGATTAGGTCAGCAACGTATTGAGGCGTGATCATGTCTAGGAATTCGCTTGCCGTTGGCATGCCCATGTCAGTTAGGTCCAGCAGTAGCTTACGTCCTAGACGAAGGCCATCATTTAGCTTGAACGTATCGTTCATGTACGGGTCATTTATTAGACCTTTCCAACCAACAGTTGTACGTGGTTTTTCAAAGTAAACACGCATTACGATTTCAAGGTTATCACCCAGTTCGTCGCGCAACACTTTCAAACGTTTACCGTACTCAAGAGCAGCTTCTGTGTCATGAATAGAACATGGGCCGACAATAACAAGCAAGCGATCATCGCTCTCTTCTAAAATATTGTGGATCGCTTTGCGGCTTTCAAAGGTTGTAGAAGAAGCAACTTCTGTCGCTGGAAACTTTTCTAAAACAGCAACAGGGGGTAATAACTCTTTTACTTTGTTAATTCTTACATCATCAGTCTGGAACATTGCTTACTTCTTCCTTTTTTCTATCCTTGAGCTGAATGTACGTTGTCTCACGTCACTTTCTATCAGCACTAATCTTCTTGTTCCCTGTAACTTAACTAGTAAAAACTCTAGTTTCAATCACTAATTAAAAATAAACGCAATTTTTTTTGTGTTTTATATTTAAAACACCCTGTATACCATTATTTACACGCTATCGATTGCGTATTTTATAGCAAGGTAAGAAGAGCCATTCTTCAAGCTACATCATGCATGTAAAATTGTGTCGAACTCAAAAACAAAAAAGCTCACGTGATCAGCGTGAGCTTTTATTTAATTACATTCTTTTCAATGGCTTGACGACACTATCAAGCCCTTCAATTTTCAGAGCAAGGCACAGTTTCAATAAATCGCCGAGTTCACCAGACGGGAATCCCTTTTTATCAAACCACAGCAAATATTCTTCAGGTAAGTCAATCAGTGTACGACCCGCGTACTTTCCAAATGGCATCTGCATTCGAGCCAACTTAATCAGGTTCTCTTTCTCTAGCATTATTCGGTCTTTACTATGCGTCATCTATGTTGTGTAGAGTATCACCTAAACGTTCAACCCAATAGTTGATCGCGTCTTTGGCATCATCCAGCGAATCAATCATGGTTGAAAAATCTTTGTTACCCGCTTCACGGTCGATGGCTGCAAACAGTGGTGTGCCCTCTTGAGCATCACTGACCAATAACTCTACACTCGCACTCCCAACATTGGTGTGCTCACCAGTCGTGACCTTAGATATGGTTGACATCGCAAGGCCAAACGGCAGAACGCTGCTCGTTACAGCTAAGATCGGATTGGGCGTTTCAACGTTACTCAGAGCGATACTCAAGCGGAGCGTTTTTCCTGTCGGTTCATCGACAATCGTTTTATGAGGCGATATTTTATCTTCCAAGCGCGCAACCATGTGCTCAGTGAGTTCCTGAATCTCTTCCTGATCCAACGAACCTTCTTCTGCTAAAACAAAAATTTGGTCGATCACTACAGAATCGTAGTCATCTAACTTGGATTTCAAACGCTGCGCGTCACGTAGCCCAACCCTTGCCCAAACCAAGTCGACGCCTCCGTCAGGCCCAGCCTGAAAATCTTCGTAGCTGGTAAATTTAGTAGCGGTTCTAATTGGGCCGCCTGCACAACCAAGCAAGAAAATGCTGGTTGCAACAAGCAAAAGGACTTTTAAAGGGTTCATAACGCACTTAGTCAAAATTAAGGAATCTAATTAAGTATGACATACCCTATGTGAAAAGGTTGTAGAAAAAGGGGGTTAAAAATCAGAGCTAACTCTAAAATTAGTCATGTTGAACAGTGTGTGCGTACTCTACAATTACCTGATTTCCTTCAATATAAGCATTTTGGATCTCACCATCAACACTCATTCTACTTTTCAGGTAGACCACTTTAGGGCCCGATTCATTACCCTCTTTTAGCGAAGGGAATACATTCCTTGGTTCCAAATGAAGTAAACGACAAAAGTGACTAATGAAAGACATGGTTAATGGCGTCTCCCCTCTTAGCACTCTTGAGAAATCAAGCTGGTTCATGCCTAGCTTTTTTGAAAACTCCATCTGCGTAATTCGCATTCTCGATTTTTGTGACATCCACGTTTGATACAACGCGTCTCTGTCTAGTTCTGTGAATTCCATACCGACTCCTTTATATAATTCATACCAATCAATTGTCCGTTTTTTCATACATAGCGTGTCAGGGTTCGGTTAGTGGAAACCAAAGGTTTGGTTTTGATATGCGCACAATTGTTGTACAGAGCGAAGCGAAACAACCCAAATTCATTCACTAAAACGATTAGAGCAAATGCTTTCTTTATTTATATCAATAATTTATACGTTAACGAACTAAACATATAGCAAGTTAATTTGTATCAAGAATTAAAAGTTCGAGATTGGCATTCCACATTTCAATCGATTGATTCGCATTTATAAAACTGGTTGGCTACATTTCGATTGCTCAAACGCACTTCTGGCAAACTATTTGAAAGAATAAGACGCAAAGCCACCGGTCTGTCGACAAATATTCTGTCTATGATAGCGGGGCCGCCACTTAATAGAATTTAAGTGTAAATGCATGCCGGGGTGTTCTCTTTTTTGTCGGCCAAATACAGTAAGGACAAATAATGAAACAACTCCAAAAAAAATCACTCATCGCGCTATCGCTTCTTAGCGTAAGCGGTGCAAGCTTCGGTCACGGTTATGTCTCGGCATACAACAATGGCGTAGCTGAGAGCCGTGTTGCCCTATGTAAGTTCCCTGCGAGTGATACGCAAGAGAAAAACACCAACTGTGGTGGTATCCAATACGAACCACAAAGTGTAGAAGGCCCTGAAGGCTTCCCAGAAGTTGGCCCTGCTGATGGGAGAATCGCCAGTGCGCAATCTTCTTTAGCAGCAGCACTAGACGAGCAAAAGGCAGACCGCTGGGTTAAACGCCCTATCAAGTCTGGTTCTCAATACTTCGAGTGGACATTCACAGCTAACCACAAGACTCGCGATTGGAAATATTACATTACTCAACCCGACTGGAATCCAAACCAGCCGTTGGCTCGCAGCTCTTTTGACTTAACGCCATTCTGTGTTGTTGAAGGCAATATGGAACAGCCACCGATGCAAGTCAGTCACTTGTGTAATGTGCCAGAGCGTGAAGGTTATCAAGTGATCCTTGCGGTATGGGATGTAGGTGACACTGCAGCGGCTTTCTACAACGTTATCGACGTGAAATTTGATGGTGACGGCCCTATCATTCCTGATTGGGATCAAGGTGGTCAAATCAACCCGACACAAGACCTGAATGTTGGTGACGCTGTTTATACGCGTGTATTCGACCAGTCTGGTGAGAACGCTTCATACAGCACTGAGCTTGTGATTGAAACTTCTGAACAAGGCAAAGCCAATAACTGGTCTTACGCGCTTGCTTCTAAGATCAACCAAGAGCAGACGCAAATCAAAGCAGGTCAATTGAATGACCAAGGCGATTTCGCACCCGTTTACGGCACGAATCCTGTTTATCTAAAAGCAGGCTCTGGCTTTAACAGTGTCGAAATCGGCTACAAGATTGATACTCCAGAACCCGAGCATGATCTTGAAGTCTCGGGCTTAGAATCAGAGTACATTATCGATGAGAGCCAACCTACTCAGCTTGATCTTACGTTAGCGGCAACAGGCGATATCCAAGCTGAGCTTACCGTGTACAACCATCACCGTGAAGCACTTGCATCTCAGAAATCGGATCTAACAGACGGACAAGTTGAAGATGTTCAACTGACTCTTTCTAAGTCTGAAGCTGGCCACCACATGCTTGTGGTTGTGACGAAAGATGACCAAGGTAACTTAGTGGATCAGAACACGCTTGATTTCCACCTAATGGACGAGCAAACACCGCCACCAGCAGGCGACTACGACTTCGTGTTCCCAGAAAGCATTGAGTCTTACACAGCAGGAACAAAGGTTCTAAGCAGCGATGGTGGCGTTTATCAGTGTAAAGAGTTCCCATACTCTGGCTACTGTGTTCAATGGGCTCCAACAGCAACTCAGTACGAACCAGGTGTCGGTTCACACTGGCAAAGTGCTTGGAACAAAGTGGACTAAGTACTCGCTAGATACTTACTTTGTATTGGGTGAGTTTTAGTCATCAACCAAACAAAAACGGATGCCCAAAGCATCCGTTTTCTTATTCTGTAACAGCTGAAGCATCAGTTATCAAAGTAGATAGTGGTCCGCCAACAGAGCGACAAACAAGATCATGAGATGATAGATGGAGAACTTAAAGGTCTTCATCGCCATATTAGGTTCATCACGATATTTAAGTACCCAAGCGTGATAAATAAAACCGCCGTTGAGAACCAAAGAAGCGCTCAAATATATCCAGCTGCTCATGCCAACCAATACAGGCAATATACACACGATGCTAAGCAAAAAGGTATACAGAAGAATAGACGTCTTGGTGTATTCGATTCCGTGAGTCACAGGCAACATGGGGATGTTCACTTTGGCATACTCATCACGACGATGAATTGCCAACGCCCAGAAATGAGGAGGCGTCCAAATAAAGATGATCATCACCAACAACCAAGCATTTGAATGCAGCTCGTTGGTGACTGCCGTCCAGCCCAATAACGGTGGCATTGCGCCAGCTATCCCTGCAATTACGATGTTCTGTGGCGTCGCTCGCTTCAAGTACATGGTATAGATGACCGCATAGCCCAATAAACTTGCAAAGGTTAGCCAAGCCGTGAGTTGATTGACCCACACCACTAACGTAGCGAACCCAAATAAGCCGATACCTGCTGCAAAGCTAAACACACGCACACTACTCAGCTCACCGGATGGTAAAGGGCGTCGATTTGTTCGAGTCATCTGGCCGTCGATCTTTTTATCGATCAAATGGTTAAACGCAGCCGCTGAACCTGCCATTAACCCTATCCCAATCATTCCGAACAGAGTTTGTTGCAAAGGCAATCCATTCGGCACGGCCAAACACATCCCAACCAATGCTGTCAGCAACATCAAAACCACCACTTTAGGCTTAGTCAGCGTTAAATAAACTTTCCAAGTGGCTTTGTTTTTTTCAGCCTTTTCGTTACTTAAAGTTATGTCATTATTGGCTGTTATCTTATGAGTTAAGGCTGCGTCTTGAGCCACCACTTCATACTGTGTTGACGTTCTACTGACCATGATTACCTCCTTGTAATACACTGTTCTTCACCAAGCTCTCACTCGGTTTGCGTTGCCACACCACAAAATTGGTTACAACCATGCTGATGAGCAACATTGCTGCGACTAGGTTATGCAAAACCGCAACTGAGATTGGCAGGTGAAACCATACATTACTGATCCCAAGGCTGATTTGAGTAAACAACACTATTGCGACAATCATGCTCAGCTTTTGGTGAGGCACTTGGCCAAACTTCCATAACTGGTACACGACCATCAGCACCGTTAATGTCGCCACAATAGCCCCGAACCTGTGCATGACATGTATGGTAAGCCTCGCGGGATACTCCAACACACCAAACTCATAGTTATCGTGTCCGTGTTGAGCAAAATCGAACGCATTTTTGAAATCGAGGTAGCTCATCCAGTTACCTTCACAAATAGGCAATTGGGTACACACCAAAGCGGCATAGTTTGACGATGTCCAACCACCAAGCAGTATCTGCCCAACCACAATGAGTAACCCAAACAACGCCCAAAATTTAAGTGTTGGAGAATAAGAAGCCTCGCCAAAACGGCTTTGGAATTGAGACAAACGGCAGTAGAGCAGACACAACAGTGACAGCAACGTGAAGCCCCCCATCAAATGCGCCATAACCACAACGGGCATCAACTTAAGAGTCACCGTCCACATTCCAAGCAAAGCCTGAAAAATCACAGTGGCAGAGATAAGTAATGGAAGACCAACTGGTGTGATGTTCTTTTTAATACACCAAGCTACAACGACAAAGATAAGCAACCCTAATGTTCCTGCAAAGTAGCGATGGATCATCTCTATCCACGCTTTGTCTGCTTCGAGAGCTCGTTCTGGAAATTGCAGATTCGCTTCAGTCACCGCCAATACATCAGAAGGCACCGTGATCTTTCCATAACAACCAGGCCAGTCGGGACAGCCAAGACCGGCATCAGACAAACGAGTGTAAGCACCGAGTACAATCACAGTCAAAGTTAGGAATATAGTCACTCTCATAATCAACATGAGTAACTTTGGAGCTCCTTTTTGCATAGCTTATCTCCCTATCTAGAATCATCAACGCCGACTAATTACTGGCCTTTACCCCACTCTCGACAACTTGAGTAATTTTCGTAAATCATGAATCATGCCTTTAGATTGGCTGACTAACTGCGAAGGATCAGAAACGCTTTTATATTCCATAACCAATTGCCCGAGTGGGTCAATTATCACAATGGAAGCTGGCGCAAACTCGGTACTTAACTGATCACCACCAGCTAACAAAGATAGATCAGGCTTATCAAGAGAACCCGATAACGAATTACCTTCTGAGACGAAAACAACGGCGGTCACGCGTTCTTTGTTTTTTCCTAACGCTAAGTAGCTTTGATTCAAATAATGAAGCTGTTGTTCACACAAGCTTTCGCACTCCATCGGTGCGATATAACCTACTAACCAACCCTCTCCAGCCATGGGTACCGTTACGCCAAAATCCGCTAGCGTGACTCTTGGTTCTACCAATTCGCCTGAGTTAGTGACACCTGAGGTATACCAATTCTGGTCCAACACAGTTTTGGCGATAATCGCAGGCAAAGCGAAAATTAGAACGAGTCCGATTAATACCAAACGTCCCTTAGTACGACGGCTTCTAAGCTCAGCCATGTTTGCCTCGGTACTTTCCCTGTTCACTTGTGCTTGAGATTTATCCATCGTTGTTCTCCGTGATAGGTGTCGCTTTTAGGTACCGATAGCCAATCAACAACATCAAAAACAAAAGTACCGCTGCCATTACAAACCATTGAAATGAGTAACCGAAGTGCTTCTCAGATTTCATTGCCGTTGGACGCCATAACATTTCATAGGGCCATGAATCTAAACTCTGAGGTTGGAAGACAAAGGGCAGCACTTCTTGTCCTGTATACTGTGATAACGCTGCTATGTTTAGGTTTTGGATTCTATTCGGTGTCGTATTTTCTAAACCCAACTCATGACTTAAAGGATTAATTGAGCGTGTATACAAGCGCCCTGACATTTTGGTTGGTACAGTGATACTTCCTAATTGCGGTAGTTCTCTTCTGTCATTACTTGCCGGAACAAACCCAAGATCGATCAACAACTGTTTTTCAGCCACTAAGGACTGGTTTCCATCTTCAAAGCGAACCTCACCCAACATGTAAATCACATACCCCACCGTTCCTTGGTTAATCTGATTGTCTAACAAGACCACCAAACCACTTGGTGTTTCCAATTCAACATCAACCTTCAAACCATTTAAAAACTGCTGTTCAGATGTACCTTGGGCTTGTGTACGCGAGCCCTTCCATTCAGAGATAACCGTGTCCAATGACCTAAACGATTGCTGCGCTCTTTCTGATAGTTGCTGTTCATAACGTAATTTCTCGTTACCACGATCGAGTTGCCATAAACCTAACTTGATTAAAGCGCCGACTGAAACCACAGTTAAAACAACCGCTATCCAAAAACCTTTACTGCGGAACTTGTGTTCATCATCAATCAATCGGTTTGGAGTTATCACTATGGCGTCATCTACCTTTGTTCTGTTATTTAAAGTCGTATTGGTCGCTTTGCTGTTTTTTATCGCTTTCAATTTGATGAAAGGTCTAATCCAAATCGCCTCAGGTAAACACAATGGAAAAAGACTCAGTTACTTCTTGGGTCGTCGTGTCATGTGGTCAGCCGTTGTCGTGCTACTTTTATTACTTGCTTTGGGATCAGGAGTGATAACTCCTAACCCTCGCCCCTATTAATCCCCGATAGGCTCAGCAGTTAAAGCACATAGACAAATACAAACAGGCCTAACCAAACCACATCAACAAAGTGCCAATACCAACTGCCCGCTTGGAACGCAAAGTGGTCTTTCGGAGTGAAGTGGTCTTTCGCAACCCTTGCCAGCAACACAATCAAAAAGATCGTCCCTAAACAGACATGTAAGCCATGAAACCCAGTAAGCAAAAAGAAGGTATTACCGTAGATGCCAGACTGAAGTGTCAGCCCCATCTCTTGATAAGCGTGAAGATACTCTTCAACTTGGAAGAACAGGAAGAAGCCAGCCAGAACAATGGTTATCTCCAACCACACGATCAAAGCCATACGCTTATTTTGTTCAAGACTGATATGTGCCATGTGCAGCGTCACAGAGGAAAGCAGCAGAATAATGGTGTTCTTAAGCGGGATACCTTGCCAAGGCATAGCTTGTGTCGTTACGCCATCAGGGGTCGTCGTTAGTGGCCAAATTGATTGGAACATCGGCCACAATACTTCATGGGTCATTTCATTATTGCCCGCACCACCAATCCAAGGCACAGAAATCATTCGAGCATAGAAAAGCGCGCCAAAGAAAGCGCCAAAGAACATGATTTCGGAAAAGATGAACCAACTCATTCCTTGTCTAAAAGAACGAGAAATCTGCTCAGAATAGAGACCACTCAATGATTCTGTGATCACATTGCTAAACCAACCTGCGAGCATGTAAAGCAGCACAGCAAACCCGACTAACAACACCGCTTTGCCAAACACACCACCTGCGGCGTCGGTACCCATGTTTTGCACCGTCAAGCCAGCGCCAACCGCGACCAAAAACAGTGCTACAGCACCCACCAATGGCCAGTGACTTTGATGTGGAACGAAATACACTTCCTTTTTAGAACTCATCGCTCAACTCCTTATGTTGATACTGGTTCTGTAAATTCCTAGTTACTTGCGAGTACGTTAGGCTCAGATTTATTGGCCGCAGCACCCACCTCATTCGTGATATTGAATAATGTGTAAGAGAGCGTCAGCGTATGTATCGATTCTGGAATATCTGGCTCAATGTAAAATATCAAACCCATTTCTGCGCTCTTGTGCCCGTCCAATGGCTGCTGATTAAAGCAAAAGCATTCCATCTTATTGAAGTAGGTTGCCCCCATACCTGGAGAAACCGACGGTACGGCTTGGCCAACCAATGAGGCTCCAGAAAGGTTTTTGGCAATGTAGTTAGTTTGAACCACCTCACCAGGATGAACCTCTAACACTCGAACTTCAGGCGAAAACTGCCATGGCATATCTGGCTTGATGTGGGACATGAATTCGACTCGAACCGTACGAGAGTAGTCTGGCTGCATTCCCTGAGGTTGCACCGCTGAAACAGTATTAGTTTTGCCATTGATGCCTAAGGCCTCACACATGACATCGTAGAGCGGCACCAAAGCGAAACCGAAGCAAAACATCGCAACCACGCTCAACACCAAGTAGCCCGTCAGCTTTTTGGTCGATCGCTTATTAGACAGGCGCTTAGGTTGTTTTTTATCTTGATTGGGATCGCTTTGCTTATCACTCATGGTTCTGCCCTCTAATCCACTTTCGGCGGATGGGTAAAGGTGTGGTGAGGCGCTGGGCTTGGTACTGTCCATTCAAGACCTTCAGCTCTATCCCAAGGCTTACTTGGCGCAGGCTCTCCCCCTCTTACGCACTTAATCGCTAGCCATAAGAAAATTAGCTGAGACAACCCAAACGCAAAACCACCAATCGACACGACTTGGTTAACGTCAGCAAACTGAATCGCATAATCAGGAATACGACGCGGCATACCCGCTAACCCTAAAAAGTGCATCGGGAAAAACAGTACATTAACTGAAATCACCGACGTCCAGAAATGCCACAGGCTGAGCTTGTGGTCGTACATATGTCCGGTCCACTTAGGCAGCCAATAATAGGCAGCAGCCATAATCGAGAACACGGCACCGGTTACCAGAACATAATGGAAGTGAGCCACAACAAAATAAGTATCGTGGTATTGGAAATCAGCTGGCACGATAGCGAGCATCAATCCAGATAACCCGCCAATCGTAAACAAAACAATGAAGGCAATCGCAAACAGCATTGGTGTTTCAAAGGTCAAAGCACCCCGCCACATGGTCGCCACCCAGTTGAAGACTTTCACACCGGTCGGCACCGCAATCAGCATGGTGCAATACATGAAAAACAACTCGGCAAATACTGGCATACCCGTGGTGAACATGTGGTGCGCCCAAACCAAGAATGACAACAGTGCGATACTACAGGTCGCGTACACCATCGAGTGATAACCAAACAGACGCTTACCACTGAATGCAGGAATGATCGCCGAGACAATACCAAAAGACGGCAAGATCATGATGTACACTTCGGGGTGCCCAAAGAACCAGAATATGTGCTGGAACATCACCGGGTCCCCACCACCTGCGGCATCAAAGAAGCTCGTCCCAAAGTATTTGTCGGTCAGCACCATAGTCACCGCACCCGCGAGCACGGGCATCACGGCTATCAGTAAGAAAGCGGTAATTAACCATGTCCATACGAACATCGGCAGCTTGAACCAAGTCATACCCGGCGCGCGCATGTTCACTATGGTTACGATCACGTTAATCGCCCCCATGATCGAACTGATCCCCATAATATGAACTGAGAATACGAATAGCGCGGTACTGTCTGGACCATAAGTTGTCGAGAGTGGCGCGTAGAAGGTCCAACCAAAACTTGGGCCGCCCCCCTCAGTAAACAAAGATCCGATCAAGATTAGAAAAGCAAAAGGCAGAATCCAGAAACTGAGGTTGTTCATTCTCGGCAGCGCCATATCTGGAGCTCCGATCATCATCGGGATCATCCAGTTAGCCAAGCCCGTAAATGCTGGCATCACGGCACCGAATACCATGATTAAACCATGGACTGTAGTCATCTGATTGAAGAAACCTGGCTCAACGAGTTGCAAACCCGGTTGGAACAGCTCCGCACGGATCACCATCGCCATTGCGCCGCCCGTTAAGAACATTGCAAAGCTGAACCACAAATAAAGTGTACCAATGTCTTTATGATTGGTTGAATACAGCCAACGAGCCCAGCCTTTAGGTGCCGCATGTGAATCGTGATCATCAACAGGCAAATCATTATTGCCCAAGGTGCCTTCCGCAGAATGGCTCAGTACTTGATCTTCTGCTGGAGCCGATTTCACCGGCTTATTGATTGGTGAACTCATAACTGATCCTTAGCATCATTTTGTGCATCATCCGTTGAGCTTTCAGAACTGCCTTCTTGCTTCGCCTTATAAGCGTTGATATCTGAGGCCTGAACAATATCGCCGGTATCATTACCCCAAGCGTTTCGTTGATAAGTTACTACCGCTGCGATCTCTTTCTCGGTTAACTGATTATCGAATGCTTGCATCGCCGTACCGCCACGACCATAAACAATTGTGTCGATATGAACATCCACATCACCAAGGGCAATAGGACTTCCTTTGATGGCAGGGAATGCTCCAGGAATGCCCTCACCGTTTGCTTGGTGACAAACCGCACATCGAGTTTTGTAAACCTCTTCACCGATGGTATTCAACTCCGCCAAGGAAAGTGACGCACCTAATGCATCTTTTGCGGCTTGTTGTTCGGCTATCGCTAACTCTTTCTGCTCCGCTAGCCATGCGTCAAACTCATCTTCTTCCATGGCATGCACCACGATCGGCATGAAACCATGGGCACGACCACACAACTCTGCACACTGCCCTCGGTAAACACCAGGCTCATCTATCTTAGTCCAAGCCTCATTAATAAAGCCCGGAATGGTATCTTTCTTAACGGCGAATGCTGGCACCCACCATGAGTGAATCACATCATCGGAAGTCATCAAGAAACGGACTTTACGGTCAACAGGCAGTACCAGCGGCTTATCAACTTCTAGCAGGTAATGCGCGCCTTTCACTTCGAGGCCTTCAATCTCTTTGTCACTGGTCGCTAGAAGGCTGAAAAATTCGACGTCTTCACCAAAATAGCTGTAATGCCATTTCCATTGTGACCCGGTGATTTTAACGGTCAGATCTGATTGGGAGGTATCTTCCATCGCTATTAAGGTTTTGGTGGCGGGTATCGCCATAGCGATGAGAATGATGATAGGGATGATGGTCCAAAGAATTTCGACTTTCGTGCTTTCGTGAAAATGGGCAGCAACTGCGCCCTTCGATTTCCTGTGCCTCAAAATCGAATAAAACATCACACCAAAAACAACAAAGGCAATCGCACAACAGATGTAGAAGATCAGCATATGAAGTTCATACACCTTACCACTGATCTCAGTGACGCCTTGAGTCATGTTGTAATCACTGCTAGCGTGCACTAAAGGCGAAACTAAAAGCACAACAAAACTCTTCAAAAGCCACGCTAGCCTAACCAGTAATCTTTTCAAAAGATCTCTCCTTGTCCTTCCTAATTGGATACTTGCGACCTAAATGTCGTTGCGAACTGGACAACATTCATTGTTATTCCGGCTACACATGAAAAGGCTGAATCTCAATCTACAACTCACATGGAACTAGCCTGTGAGCAGGCTACTGACCTCATATAAACCCAAGAACTAATACGGTTCAAAAGCGTTGGAGGTTTCCATGAAAGATTCAAAAACGGCGAATTTGTTAAATTTTGTTATATTTATGTAAAAGGCTAGTTAGTGATATCCAATTATTCAAGGTAAGTTTACTTACTAAACAGTCAATTATTTGAAGTGGCTTAATCTACGTGCCCTCTTGCCGTTGGAATTTATTTTATATCGAGTTTTACGATTGCTTTCATGGAAATGAGAATTAATATCACTTAAATTAAATCAACGGTAAGTCATACAGACATTAATAGGTTTAGTGATTATGCAAGATGCAATGAATTGGTTAGCGAGAGACCCAGATCCAAGAACTCGTGAAGAACTTCAACACCTCATCGATGAGGGAATGCACGACGAACTTGAAGACCGCTTTACTCAACGATTAGAGTTCGGAACGGCAGGACTTAGAGGCAAAGTTGGATGCGGCCCAAATCGAATGAACCGTTTAGTCATACAGGAAACAGCAACCGGGCTCGGCCACTACTTAATCGAACATGTCGCTAATGCGACCATTCGCGGTGTGGTCGTCGGTTATGACGGCCGTTTAGATTCAAAGCAGTTCGCGATTGATACCGCTTCCGTACTCACGGCTTTAGGCATTAAGGTTTATCTAACCTCGAACGTCGCGGCGACCCCTATCGTTGCCTTTGGTATTGAGCACTTCAACGCCGCAGCTGCCGTTGTGGTGACGGCCAGCCACAACCCACCGGAATACAATGGTTTCAAAGTGTACTGGGAGAATGGCGCTCAAATCATTCCTCCTCACGATGCGGGTATTGCCGCTGAAATCGATATCGCATCGACCAAGCCGCTCCCTTTAATGAGCCTAAGTGACGCTGAGACGCAAGGTAAGTTGGTGTGGTTAACTGAAGGCTATTATCAAACGTACCGCGCTGCGATCAATCAGAGCCCATACGTGAGTGACGAGATCGAATCGGCGAACACCACCATCACCTATACCGCAATGCATGGTGTCGGCGCACAAATGGCCGAGGATCTACTTCACGATTCTGGTTTCCATAAGGTGTTCAGCGTCGCCGAGCAAAGAGAGCCCGATGGTAACTTCCCGACCGTCAACTTCCCGAATCCGGAAGAAAAAGGCGCGATGGATCTGGTGGTTAACTTAGCAAAAAGTGTCGATGCCGACATTGCTTGTGCCAACGATCCAGATGCAGACCGATTTGCGGTTGCAGTGAGAACAGATGATGGCTCATACAAAATGCTAACAGGTGACCAAGTCGGCGTGCTATTCGCTCATTATCTACTCTCAAAGCCACATACCAAAAACCAATTAGTTGGTAACAGTATCGTATCTTCAACATTGCTTGAAAAAGTAGCTCAATCCCACGGGGCGACTTATTTCCAAACGCTGACAGGTTTTAAATGGTTGGCGAATATTGGCATGCAATTAGAAGATGATCAGAACGAGTTCTTGTTTGCCTATGAAGAAGCGCTAGGCTACACAATTGGTACTCAAGTACGGGACAAGGATGGGCTGTCTGCCATCGTTGTTTTCGCTCAACTGGTTGAAGAGCTCAAATCTCAAGGTCGAACGGTCTGGGATCTTCTTGCTCAGATATCGTTGGAACATGGTGTACACACCAACGCACAACGCAGTATTGCGCTTGACCCGGATTCACCATCGATTGGTTCTAGGCTCCGCTCGGCACAGCCTAAAGCAATCAACGGTGTCGCTATCTCTGTAATTGAAGATTTGCATTCTTCTTTACGCTTCGTCATTGGAGGCAATACTGAAGCCATTAACCTGCCTGCAAGTGACGTACTCATCTATCACCTCGAGGATGGTTCACGCATTATCGTAAGACCTTCCGGTACTGAGCCAAAAGTTAAGATCTACTATGAGACGGTGACAAAATTTGAAGGGACAGAAACCTACGAAGACACTCGCCTGCGCGGTGAGAAGTACATGGAGAAACTGATTGAACAACACCAACAAGAGTTGAATTCATAGCGATTTAGCGCGTTCAACATGTAACGGTTAAATATAAAAAATGGACGCTCGTAGCGTCCATTTTTGTCTCAGCGGCTAACCACGAGAAGATGTCTGATTTGATTCGTCTACGAAGTAAAGAAAGAAGACAACATCCAGATAGCTAACACGATGAAAACTCCGCCCATGACTTTCTGTTGATAGGTACGAAACTTCGCGTTTTCTACGAGAGATTTACCAATCGTACCCACTAACGCCACCAGCAAAAAGTTAAACGTTAAGCCGAGAACATTCAGTAATAAACCCAGAACAAGCATCTGCTGACCGGAAGTCGCTTCAATATTCGTCGACACAAACTGAGGCAGAAACATCACAAAGAAAACCAACGCTTTAGGATTAAGCAGGTTACTGATTAGCGCTCTTTGATAGTAGGCTTTTGCTGCAAAGTTATCGCTTAACTCAGGCGCGTTACCCTGCTCTGTTCGCAGGCAGTCCCATCCCATCTTCAACAAGTACGCGCCGCCTAACAAATGTAGAGCTTTAAGCGCTATTGGGCTCATTGCGATCAACGCTGATACACCCATAGCCGCTAATACTGTCAGAATGATTCCAGAAGTCGCATTACCTAGGCTTGCAAACACGCCGACCTTACGGCCATAGCTCATGCTTGAACTCGCAATCAGTAACATATCAGGGCCAGGTAAAAGAAGAAGTGCAACAACGGCAGTCAGGTAGACAGGTAAAATGGTTAAGTCGATCATGAGGGTCAGCATTGATAAAAACGGAGGCGGATTTTATATCAATTACCAACACCCTTCCAGATGCAATCAGTTGTTCGACGTTTATTTAATCGAATTAAAAACCAACATTAAGCGACAAAGCCAATTTATTAACTAAATAGAAAAGACTAATTAACTTGCTACCCATTCGATCTCAATCAATGTCGTATCGCCACACTTTAGGCGACCAAGGAAGATATCGCCTCGATGTACGGCCCCAACACCTTTTGGCGTACCTGTCATCACAACATCGCCGTCTAGTAAGGTGGTATAAGAAGACAGCTCTTCTAGGATAGTTTTTGGAGAGTAAAGCATCTGCTCAACATGTCCTTTCTGAACACGAACACAGTTAATAAACAACTCTAGGTTTAAGTCTGCAAGGTCTAAGTTATCAATTGGAACAAAGCGACTAAATACGGCTGAGCCATCAAAAGCTTTGGCGCGTTCCCAAGGTAAGCCTTTCGCTTTTAAGCTACTTTGCAACTCACGCTTGGTGAGGTCTAACCCTAAGCCCACGGCTGAGTATTGGCCATTTTCAACGATAAAGCAGATTTCAGCTTCATAGTGCAGTGCTTCTTGATGAAACGAAGAAAGAGAGGAAGTCACGCTGGTGCTTGGTTTATTAAACACCACCATAGAGTCAGGAATCGCATTGTTAAGTTCTTCAATGTGATCGACATAGTTACGCCCAACACACAGTACTTTTGTTGGGGTTGCTGTTCGTTTCGACTTCATCAATTGTTTCTGATCTACAACGCTGCTCATAGTTTATCCCTGAACTATTTTTAGAGAGCAGAGTTTAGCGCATCATAAAATGAGAGTCTTCGACAAGATGATTACCGATCTCTAAATTCTGATCTTGAGCTCAATTCATTGATTTGAATACTTTTAGGTAAATATCGGTGTATACCTCGACCGACCCAGCAGGAATAGAGTCATCGGCTTACATAAATTAGAGAAAATGAAACTAAAGTAGGCAGTTAAATTTGAAGAGCATTAAAACGAAAGAAGCCCTCTCAAACCAAAGGCTTGAGAGGGCTTAGCATGGTGTCTAGGACAGTATCCTAAAAGGTAAACTTAAGAAGTAAACACTATGCTAAATAAGTCTGCGACTTATAGGTAGTAACGAGCACCAAGAGTCCACTTGTCGTCAGACTTGTAACCAGTTTCGTCGTTTAGATCGAATTGGTAACCAGTGTAGCCAACAAAGTTGCTAGTGAAGTTGTATTCAGCTTGTAGAGCTAACTCTTCACGAGCTGTAGTAGTTGTTCCACCTTTAAGAACTTCGCCTTCAACAACTTCGTAGTTCACACTTAGGTTCAAGCTGTTCGCAAGTGCGTAAGCTGCTAGTAGTTCGTAAGCATTGCTCTCTTCAAGAGTTGTACCACTTACAAGACCAGCGTTCATATTCTCATTAAAGCCGTAGATACCAGCTAGGTATAAACCAGAACCGTATGAACCGTATGCTGCAGATACTAGGTGAGATTCAGCAGTCTTAGAGACACCGCCTTCAGTGAAGTCGCCAGTGTTAAATGCATAGCCTAGTTTAACACCTGCAATAGAGTAACCAAGCGTTGCTTGAACACGATCACCGTAAGATGCAGTTGAACGCGTTGTAATAACTAAACCGTTGTTACCAACCGTTTCTGTTTCAGTAGTAACATCGTTATCACCCTGCCAACCTAGACCAAAACTAAATTCACCAGCTTCACCAAAATCAAAAGCATTGCGGTAGCTTACCATTTTGTCTGCACGACCAGTACCAAGTGCACCGTGGTTGTCGTATAGGAAGTCATTCGCAAAAGCAATGGGCATATCTGTTGCTGCAGCTACATCGTAGTATGGAGACCACTGTGTACCAGCAACTACACGACCAAGCTCTTCATGAGTCAAACCAACGTAACCAAGACGTGTTGTAAATGTGTCATCACCACCATCTAGGTAGTTAAGTGCCCATTCGCCTTTAGCGTCAGCAGTAAAGCCGTTACCCAGATCTTGAGTAGCGTTAAAGTTGATACGTGGAGAGTTTGTACCTACTGATGCATCGTCTTTTTCAGAACCGTTCACGTTTACTGAAACGTGGCCGCCTACAGAAAACGCTGTGCCGTCTTCGTTGTAAAGTTCTACAGCAACTGCCTGTGTACCAAATACTGCACCAGAAATTGCTAGCGCTAAAAGTTTCTTATTCATTGTCATATCCATTATGTAACTGGGTGAGTTATTCACTAACAACCTCGTGCTTACGGAGAAGTTGTTACCTGCATTTAACAAGTAGGCAAACACTAATATACGAATGACAAAAAAGTTGCATTAAAATATATAAAATAAAAAAAATCGCACTATAAAAAACAAAAATACCTTTTAAAACAATTGATTAACACGACAATTACTGGGATTTCCTTTCATTCTTTGAGATAAATACTTTGATTATTTTTGATTTTATAATCACTAAAAAAGCATTAAAAATCTAAACCCAAGGTAACTCATCAGACCATCGAGAGGCTCGCCTTTGCCTTTGAAACATTTTGTAACACGTAGAGCTCAGCTGAAATATTTAGCTTTGTGAAACAAATCCCAATATGAGCTAGGAAAAATCGTTCAATAGAAAGTTCATTAGAGAAAAACAAAAAAAGGGCAACCAATCAGCGACTGGTTGCCCTTCATAACTCATCATTGAACTCTTATTTGAAGCAAACCTCAGCCCAACGAGCTAAACCTGCAGTTACTGAACCGAAGTAATTACCACTCACAATCGGTACATTCGGCACAGCTTGTTGTACGGCTTCACGAAGTATCGGTGAACGAGCGGAACCACCCGTCATGTAGATTACGTCTGGCTTTTTCTGGCCTTGTTGAATCGCTTCTTTAACCAACTCAATCATCTTAGACTTTGGTGTTTCAATCGCTTCAACCATCTGTTCGACTGAGATATCTACCTCGACCAGTTCAGAGGCAACATTAATCGCAGCACGATATTGAGGGGATTCTGCCAGCGCAATCTTGGCCTCTTCCGCTCTACGCACAATACCGTAACCCAAAGTGTCGTGATAAACCTTCATCAAACGTTCTAGCTTTTGAGGCTCTGACGCTTCTTTACGAAGTAATTTTAATGCCGCTAGGTTTTCTCTTGAATAGAAGTTCTTTTGAGCTTCAACATTATTAATCGCAATTGGGTTCCAGAATTGAGTCAGTGGCATATCAATACCCGAAATGCCTTTGCTGCCCATACCAAAAGGTGACATCAGTTGTTTGAATGCAAGATAGATATCGAGGTCATTCCCCCCTACCCTTTGTCCACTGTGTGCCAGCAAGCTCTGGGTACGATCCGCTTTACCAGACCACGTTGGTCCCATTTCTAATAATGAGCAATCGGTGGTACCACCGCCAATATCAACAACCAATACTGTTTGGTTTTCAGTTAATGTGCTTTCGTAATCAAGGCCTGCGGCTACGGGCTCAAATTGAAAAGCGATATCAAGGAAACCGGCACGCTTAGCTGCGCGAGACAGTATGTCTTCAGCTTGTCTGTTCGCCTCTTCACCACCTCGACCGTGGAAGTTAATTGGTCGGCCGATAACAGCTTGCTTGATCTGCTCTTGAGTCGTGAGTTCGGCTTGATTCTTGATATTTGCCATCATGGCGCACACTAAATCTTCGAAAAAGCTCACCTGCACATCATGCAGTCCACTCGCGCCAAGGAAAGATTTAGGGGACTTAACATAATAAACATCGCGAGGGTCTTCTAAATATAAGTCCAACGCAGCCTGACCAAATGCCATGTCTTCTGGCACTAAGTCGATACTCTCTTCTCTGTTCAGCGCAATCGCACGTCGTAGTACTTGCTCACCGATCGCATCACTCGGCTTGATATTCAAGTGGCGGAATAGATGTTCAGAAACACTCTCACGAGTAGGCGCAAACACGGTTGAGGGAATATAGTGGTTGTTACCTTCTAGCGGTAACAGGCTTGGCTCTCCATTAACCATCGCCGCGACAGAACAGTTCGCTGTTCCATAATCAAATCCAATAAACATAATATCCCCCCACTCAACAAAAGGGGCGAGATGCTACATGAAAAGCCTAAAAATTACGAGGTCATTTCTAAATTTAACTGAGTAATTTCTTAGCTTAACGGCTCTTCAAGAAGAAACAAATATGCTACATTTCAGCCCAAATGAATCACAGGTTAGAGAAATGAAAACACCTTGCCGAGCGGCTTGTAAAAATAATGGCGGAATGTGTAGTGGCTGCTTTCGAACAATGGATGAAATTATAGGTTGGAAAGGCTTATCTGAAGAAGAGCAAACGTCGGTTATGGATAATCTTAGTGGCGCGAGTTCGACTCACCAATGTCCACAGTGTAATGAGCCAGCTCAATGCGATATCAGTGCGGGCAAAGAGACGTGTTGGTGTTTTGAGTTAGAAAAACGAGATACTAGCGATATTCCAAAGGCTGGAGTTTGTATGTGTCGTAAGTGCTTGTCTGCCCTGCCCGTTCAGTAGTTTAGAGCCCATTTAGTAAGTTACTGGATAGCAAGTTACTAGCCAGTTCAACATAGACAAAAAAAGCGAGAGGTTGTTTTCTCGCTTCAAAATACTGAGATTAAATTTCGACCTAATCGTTACCTGGTTAGTGTCTACTTCACTTTTGCAACCAGCGCAGGCTGAGAAAACTGGATACCATTCCAGCCATGAACCATAAAGTTACGAATATTTTGATGGTCGCTGTTCTCAGGAAAACCTAGCACGTCGTTACGATAAAATTGACCAAAACAAGCAAGTGTTTGCTCTGCTGATAGGCCTTGCTCTAAACCAAAAGCAAAAATCTTACACGAACCATTATTCTGCCCTGCAGCGTTCACTACCTCACCATTGCGAAATTCGCGCTCAGAAAAATCATAGTGAGCTTCGATCACTTGCATTGTATCTTCAAATTGCACGGCCTCTGGGGTTTCAGCCAGAGTATTCAATAAGGTTTCCAGTTCCATTTACTATTTCTCCATCAAGTATATATCTGTCAGCAGTGTATCTTGTTTTACGACAAGAGTAAGCCGTTGTTTACTTGAGATAGCGATTCACTTTTTTGTTGTACGCTGCTAATTACTTCAATGAAACTAATGACATAGTTTTATCAGGGCGTTATATTATTTTATCAAACGATTAACATTGTTCAGTAACGAATATGCATAAAGATAAAAACTTAGAACTGTTCAGATACCTAAAGCCAGGTACAAAAACAGCAGGTGTATTGGAATTTGGCCCAGACGACTCAATCCAGATCAGTACACTTTATATCGGACACAAAGAAGATCAGTACCTCATCCTAGAGCTTACGCAAAAAGCGACAGAAGCACTGACGCTGAGAAAGCTCACAAACGTTGATATTATTGTTCGTGCGATTACCGACACCGAACTTGGGCACATTGTCGCGTTCAAAACCAATGTACTGGCTCATATCACCTCTCCAGCACATCTAATCTTCCTTCGCCCACCCTCAAACTTTGCAACCAAGCCTATTCGTGAACACGAAAGGTATAAAGTACGTCTCAGCTGTGAAGTCACTTTTGATACCTTGTCGCTGGATGCCACACTAGTCGACTTTTCAGCGTCAGGGTGCGGTATCTATCTTACCCAGCAATCAGATATTGATGTCGGCTGGAAGATAAAAGTCAATTCTGACTTAAATGAGTACTTAGATGACGATCTTGTCTACAAGGTGGTAAGTAAGAAAAGGCAAAGACAAGGCCGGTTGCTAGGTATCCAATTCCCTGAACACCTAGATATGAGTGATGAGTTGAAAACGCTGCTATTGGAACAAGCCTTTGTCGCTGGCTCGATATAAAGGCAGAAAATTAGTTACTTCTCTTCAACAGACTCCATTAAAGAGCACTAAGTTAAAGCCTAGTGCTCTGTGTCATTCCAGTATGAGTTTTTGAAATGAACAAACGCTTGGTGGAGCGACTCTTCTTTAATCGGCTTTACAATCACGTAATTCGCCCCTGCGGCCATAAAGCTGTCTCTAGTTGACTCTTGAGCATCAGCGGTACACGCATAAATAGGGGCTGACACACCAATCTCACCTCTTAGCTGCTGAGTGGTTTCAACACCACCGAGATTAGGGAGTTGGTTATCCATCAAGATCAAGTCATAGGTAATCGTCTTAGCCATCTCAATCGCTTCTAAGCCATCTTTTGCCCAGGTGACGACCATGCCATATTTCTTACAGAAAGCCTGAGCAATAAAGGCGTTGGTGTGATTGTCTTCCACCAGCAACACATTCAAAGGTCGACTAAACAACGCCTCTGGCTCAACCTCAGCTTGTTGCTTAGCATCGACTAATAGCGGCTTGGCGTGTACGACTACAGGAATTTCTATCGTGAACTCTGAGCCTTGACCTATCACGCTGCGGACTTGAATGTCCCCTTCCAGCATATCGACCAGATTTTTTACAATTGTAAGTCCTAAACCAGTGCCACCATATTCACGAGTGGTGGTCTCTTCGGCTTGAACAAAGGGTTCAAAAACAGCATCAATTTTGCTTTCATCAATACCAATGCCAGAATCTTTCACTCGAACGATCAAGCTGGCGTGATCGGAGTTAAAGATACTCTCGATCTCAAAGCTGACGGAGATACCGCCTTGATGAGTGAATTTAAAAGCATTACTCAACAGATTAAACATGATCTGATTGAGGCGTACTTGGTCAGTATTGATTTCAATGTCATCAACCAAGTGATTCAAAATGGTAAATTCGACGGATTTATCTTCACACAGCGGTCGATAGATGCTGTCTAAGGTATTAACTAACTCCCCTAAACGGAAGTCTTTCTTTTGAATATTAAACTGCCCTTGCTCAATCTTTGAGAAGTCCAAGATATCGTTAAGTACCGCCAGTAAATGTTCCGCACTATTACACAGTACATCCACCTGCTCGCGATTATCTTCATTGTGCATAGAGCGCTTGAGCAGCTGAGACACACCGAGAATACCGTTGAGCGGCGTGCGAATCTCATGACTCATCTTAGCTAAGAAGTCTGCTCGCACATTCGCAAGATGCTCAGCTTCTTCTCTTGCTCGATCAGCCTGTCTTTCCGCCTCGATAAGCTTAGTAATATCTTGCCCTTGTACCACCACCCCTGTGATGCCGTGTTCCACGCGAATAGCAGACATGTTCCAACGAAACACCTTTTCACCAATGGGTACGTTAATACCCGTCAGTTTAGAACCCTGAACCACCATTTGAATATTAGGCAGCATTCGCTGCTCAAACTCTTGGGCAATTGGACCATAATTGTCATCAGCATCGAACAACGCCATGCGAGCGGCGGGGTTCATCTGAATCAAATCGCCTTTTTCAGACCAAACTAAGATAGGCGAATGAGCAAAGTTAAAGAGATCTTGGAATTTTTGATTCTGTTCAGATAAGCGCTCAAAGGTGTCTTCAAGAGTACAACCAATATGATGAAATTCGAAAATGTTAGAGCCATCGAACTTGTTGTACTCTTCGCTAGCACTTGCCGAACGAGTAAAGTCCATTAGCTTATCAAGCTCGGCTGAGACTCTCTTTTGAATCCAAGTTCGAGCAAAAAAAGACATCAATATGATCACCACAATCACCACGATGATCGCACGCTGATAATTCTCTTCTAACGCAACGAAATTATTATTTTTTTGAACAGCTCGAATGATTAAAGGAGTTTCAACAGCATTAATCTTAATGGTTGCGATGGTAACGAAATGACGCGGCAACTGTTCGTACATTTGGTAATTGAGGATGTCAGTAATGGTGTAGCTTTCATCACCACTGAATGTCGATGTCACCGGTGTACCGTGCGCTTCAATCACGATATTTTCGCTATTACTGCCCTGTTGGATTGACTCAGCCAAAGAGAAGTTGTTGTCAAGCACAATGGCGATATAGAGTTGACCAAGGACTTCCCCAGTAGCGTTATCAACAATAGGGGTACGGCGAGCCAACAAGTGACGCTTACCTATATCTGTCCTCAGTTTAATAAAATGCCAATTACTGCTGAACGAAACCTCATCAGAAATATGCTTTAAGTTGGACTCATCCAAACCATAAAATTGACTGTTGCCGTCTTCCCAAGCCAAACCATCGTGGGTTGAGACAAAGCGTAAATCTGGTGCATGATCCGGTTCACGTTGGTCAACACCAAAGAAAAAGTAGCTCAGAGTCTCGTCATTACCCGTATCAATGTACTCTCTGAGAGTTTCACTGTGTGAGCTACTGTCTTGATGGATTTGCAGCACCGACAAACGATAATCAAACATGTTTTGGATCAGGCTTGAGGTTTGCTGTACCGTTCGATTCGTCTCTTGCTGTACGATATTACTGCTGGTTTCATAATTATGAATAAGCACGCCAAGTGCCATCACGCCTATCACCAAAATAACGATACGCGTAATGAGTCTAGCTAAAGTGTTTCTAGGTGTACTGGCGTAACTTTTCTTCATTAGTGACCTGAGTACCTAAATGCTCGCTGTTTAAGTTCTGAAATACGTTCTGGGGAATCTTCCTTGGTGACAATTTCAAATTCACCAGAGTAAACGGTAGGCACTTCCAAACCAGCTAGATCCCACTTGATCGCCTCTGCCATTGCAATGCCTGTATCGTCGTTCATACGCATGACAGTAACATCTAGGTCGCCCCTTGCAATGGCTTCAAGTTCAGCAGAGCCGCCTCCCCAACCATTCACTAAGATGTCTTGGCCCGATTCACGAATCGCTTCCATTGCACCGAGAGCGACATCCGTTGAACATGCATAGATAAAGTCTAGATCCTTATCGTTCTCTATGCTGATTTTAGCCGCTTGGTAGCCACTGTCTTTGTTTGATTTTGTGTAAAACGAAGACTTAAGGGTAAAGTTGGTAACCGTATTCACTTCATGGATAAAAGTATCTCCACGCGCATCACTGATATAGCCTTGTGAGTAATACAAAACAGAATACTTACTGTCTGGCGGACTTACTTGTTTAAAATAGTCCGCCAGTTTTAAGCTGCCTGTCGCATGGTCAAAACCCACATACATAAATGGCTGTCTATCTGCCCAAGCTCGCACTGGCGTCGTGATATTTTGAAGAATCAGTTTGGTGTCTGTAGAGGTCAACACGTGCTCGATAAACTTGCGGTGGCGCGTGGTATCTAGCGTGAAAATCAAATAATCCGTCTTGTTTTCAATCGCTTCTTGCAACGAAATACTCTGCTGCGCGAGATCGGCATTAATACGGGTAAATACTTGATTTATTTGGTAGCGGATCTTCAGCCTATCGAGACGCTTCTCAAAAGCTTGAATATTGCGAACCCAGTAATCCGAGATCTGTTGACCCGGATACACCACGGAAATCGTAATTGGTTCGTCTTGGATTCTTCTCAGTGGCACAGGGTGATTTTGTACAGCCTCGACCATTTTATCGGTCAATGCTCTTTGTTCTGGAAAAGTGGAAAGATAATCTTGGTATTCCCAGTACCTATTGAGGACATGAGTACCATGGGAAAGAGCGGACGCAGAAAATACGGCAAGTCCAAACAACATCAGTAAACGTTTCATATTTTTCTCGTTTTATATGAGCTACTTTGGCTCATTTTTTAACCTAGCATGACACCATCTCTTTGTATGGCTAATGGATATTATGTAGGACAACGATGATAAATGATAGCGTCTAACACTAATTAGAACGACATTCTAAATGAGCAATATGTTAATTTGGAATGGAGATTAAGAACAACGAGTTAAATTATGATTTCAGCCCATTCACGGTAAGAGTAATTACCATTTAAATTCATAAGCTTAGCTAGAGCCGATATAGCTCCTTACACTATTAAGATTTAATCAATAACAAACATTTTAGCTATGAATTATGAGACTTCGATATATTGAATTTTGTCTTTTTGCCACTCAATAATCAGTTTGAGTGATACCAGTTTTTCTTTGCGGGATTTGGGCAACTGCTTGATCGCGTATTCGGTTTTCAACGCCTCACTTTTTGAGCCAACACCAAACCTCCAAACCAGCTTAAGTGGGCCTTTACCTTTTAAAGCTTTGGCGCCTTTACCGGTTTGATGTTGTTCAAATCGACGTTCTAGATTGTTCGTCACGCCACAATAAAGGGCATTGTGACGATTGCGGATCAAGTACACGACCCAATCCGCATTTTTATCAGCATCTGACATTTAAAGCAGTGATTCAACCAGAGCCTTAAGCTCTGCCACTTCTGCTCGTAGGCTTGCAACTTCAGACTCAAGCTCTTCAAACTTTTCACTCGTTGCAGAGGGGGCAGCCGCGCTTACTGATGCCATCGCAAACGCTTCAACGTCCACTTCACCGCTCAACAAATGCTGGTAGCGTGATTCACGTTTACCCGCTTCGCGTGGCAGCTTCACAACCAAGGCACCTGCTTCTCTTGCAGCGAGTTTGTCTAATGTTGCTTCTACTTCTTTCACATCACTAAAGTTTGCAAGGCGACCCGTTCGAGTACGAAGTTCACCGGGTGTTTGCGCACCGCGCAGTAACATACAGCAGATGATTGCACGCTCTTGCTCTGTAAATTGCAGATCGCCGAACTCAGTGTTGCAGAAACGATGCTGATACTTATTAACACGGCTATTGAAGCTGCTCTCATCACTCACCATGCGACGTCCGATTAAACCATCAACTGCATCTAAAACATCTGACTCAGAAAGAGAGAGAACAGGTTCACGGTTACTCTTTTGATTGCATGCCGTGGTTAAACTGTTCAGTGTCAGTGGGTAATGATCGGGAGTAGTGACTTCTTTCTCGATCAAACAACCGATAATTCTCGCTTCAATTGGGGAAAGTACTGTGTTCATCGTTTTTCCTTTTTATTATTTTGATAATTCCATCTCAACACCTAACAATGCAGTAACTAGTGTTCAGACAAAATTGGTACTCGTTTCTTTCTGCCCTGTTCATCAATCATTATGATCTTAGAACGGTTTAGCTCTATTTCCACGACTTCCAAATAAGTACGCTCTTGTACATACGCATCACGAAGCTTGTTTTGTTCTGCTGAAGATTCAGTGACATTGTCGTCCAATTCTTCGTTTTCCAATTGTTGTTGATTCATTTCACATTTCGTATCAATGCAGTATCTACATGGGATACTAACTTGAACGGTAAGATAAAAACAATCACACATCAGCGAGAGTGACGAATAATTAAACAACCTTACTTTTGCTTTGATCTAAAGACTGTTACATCATCAATTGATGTGCTTTAATCAGAAGCAGACAACGTATTTGACGAATAGGAAAAGGAATCTATGAGCAGCGTATTTGAAATTGTTAACCAAGCACGACGTAAGAACAAACTTAAGCGTGAACTTTTAGACAACGAAAAGAAAGTTCGTGACAACCGTAAGCGTGTCGACCTTCTTGATAACCTACTTGATTACATCAAGCCAGAGATGACCCACGACGAGATCCTAGGCATTATCAAAAATATGAAAGCTGACTACGAAGACCGTGTTGATGACCACATCATCAAGAGCGCTGAGATTTCTAAAGCTCGCCGTGACATCAGCCGTCGCATTCGTGAACTGACAGAAGAAGACAAGCAAATCCAAGGTAAGAAGTAATCTAACCTCGCCAATTTACTTGTAACAATGTTAGTAACCCACTCTTAGTAGTGGGTTTTTTTTACCTAAACTCCAGCGTCTATACTTAAGCATCTAAACCTAACCGTCTAGGCTTAAGCGTACCTAAGCAAAATGAATGAAACTCAACAGCAGTATCAAACTAAATAACGAGTGTACACTAGCGATGGAGAGACTTTATGTACGGAAGTATTCTGATAACCTTGGCGTTATCAACGACACAACCTTACCCTGAAAAATTTGAGAAACTTTATACCGAAGAAACCGAAATCACTTATGACGATCTCGTGGTCGATGTTCATGGCTACAAGGTTCCGACCCGATCAGCATTTCGAGGTTGGATGCTCCTCAATCACGCTCAAGACCAAGTGAGAGCAATCGGACAACAACTCAAGGACAATGGCGTTACTCAGAGCATGCCTCTGCATCTCGTTCTATTGCAAGGGACGGATTGGGCAATGAGTAATACAACCTTGTTTACCCTCCCAAATAAGAAACATGTGCCAAACATGATCAATACCCTGAAGTACATACAACAATATATTGAGCCTGAAATCGGTGTTGTTATACCAGTATCTGGAGAGCGAACCGATATCTACAATCAACAAGCTGGTGGTGCACTGCGAAGTAAGCACTTAGAGTTTTGTGCCTTAGACCTAGTGCCTGCAAATGACATTACTCGCGAAGATTTACACGTGAAACTTAAAAAGATTCATTCGGAATTCGGGCAAAAAAATAATGTTGGGCTTGGTTTATATTCAGGTGTTCGATTCCACATCGATACTTGTGGGTTTAGACAATGGTAAAGAAACACGATCAAGTCATAAAGACCTGCAATTCGCACGTGTCACTTAGACTCTAAAAACAAGCGAAATTACATAAGATTATGATTTTAAATGTAAATTAAAACTGGAACGCTAATTGATATTAATAACAAGTATCATAATTATTAATAGCAATTAGGAATTCAATATGAAGACGATGACTCAACGCTTTCAAACTCTGCTTTCTGTTTCAAACTTCAGTCTAGCTATCACAACCTTGCTTATGCTTCTCAGTATTATTGTTGCTTATCCAATGGCCGATCACTTCTCACTGCCAATTCAAATCGTCGCCCACATCAGCACCATCTTAGTCGCAGCCTTGCTGAACATCAGCTATGTCGGTCGTTGCCTTGCACAATACAACCTTGGATTGGAAGTTCGTTAAGTAGCGCCGCGCTAGCCTTGATACGGGAGCCCTAGACAATATCAAGGCTACTGAAAAGATCGTACAGCTGGTGAGATTTATAGGGTTTAGGTAAGTAGGCGTTCATACCGGCTTCAAAACAATCTTTGATGTCTTCTTCTAGAACACTGGCGGTTAAAGCTATGATGGGTAATGGTGTGACTTGTTGATCGGCTTCCCACTGACGTATCGCACGAGTCGCCGTTATGCCATCCATAACAGGCATCATGCAGTCCATTAAGACTGCATCAAACTGAGCACCCTGGGTGATGACATCCACCGCTTCTTGGCCATTACTGGCAATCAAATATTCATAACCCGCTTGCTCAAGGAAGAAGCTCGCTATTTTTTGATTCATCAGATTGTCTTCAACGATCAAAATGCGTCGATTCAGAGAGCGAACTTCTTCATCTTTTGCTTCCACTTGAGGCGTTTGCTCTTCGCCCACATCGAGAGATTGTAAGCTGGTTAAGAAACGTCGGCCCAAGAATGGCAAGGTATGAGTCGAGTGGACCGTTTCTCTGATTAGGTTGGTTTTAAATAGGTGATGCTGACAAACGATGACGCGAGCAAGAGGATATATCACCTTCAACGTCGCAAGATCTTTTTCCATAGAGTGGTGCAAGGTATGACAATAAAGTATGAAGTCACTTTCTTTTACACTTTCACTAAGAGCAGCAATGGATGACACCACATTGGCTCGAACATTCAAACGCTCACACTCTTTAACGAGCTGATCGAGGTAATTGAAAGAGTTCGAGATGATGGTCGCTCGGCTCAGGTTATCGAAAGTTTGAACAGGCGCTTCTACAACATCGACATACAAACAAAAAGTGAATGTAGAGCCCTCTCCTTTCACTGAACGCGCGGTAATGTAACCACCCATCAAATCAACAAGCTGTCGACAAATCGCAAGCCCTAACCCCGTACCGCCAAATTGACGGGTAATGCTGCCATCTTCTTGAGTGAAAGGTTCAAATATGGACTCTAACTTCTCGGGCTCAATCCCAATCCCGGTATCAGACACGCTGCATTCAAGCTTGCCCCTGCCCATAGACATAGGTGTATAAGCAATGTCAGTTGTAATTGTGCCCTTAGACGTAAATTTGATGGCATTAGAAAGCAGATTGGTCAGCACCTGTCTCACGCGGTACTCATCGAAAAACAGTTGTGACGGCGTTTGATAATCGATATTGATGTCGAGCTCAATATCCTTACTTATCGCTTTCGACTGAATCACACTCACAGAGTCATAAACCGCTTCTCGCAAATCAGCATTGTGTGGTGACAACATCAAGTTACCCGACTCGATTTTAGACAGGTCGAGTATGTCATTCAGCAGCACCAGTAAAGAGTGAGAAGACGATTCGATATCCCCCAGTACTTCTTGTTGATTTGGGCTCAGTTGGCTTTGAGATAAGATCTCAGCCATGCCAATGATCCCGTTAAGTGGCGTGCGTATTTCATGTGACATATTTGCTAAGAATGCGCTTTTGGCTTTGTTAGCCGAAATCGCGTCTTCTTTTGCTGTTATCAACTCTTTGTTGTGCAGATAGTTGCGTTCCATCACTCGATTTAGGGTTTCAGTGAACTCGGCAAGCTCATCGTTCCCTTGGATACGAATCACCTTTGGCTGGCCGTAGCTATCAGCGCATTCCGACACACCTTTCAAGATAATCGACAGGTTTCTGTTTAAGCGCAGAGATGTCGCAACCCCAAGCCACATCAAAACACCAGAAGCGATGAGTATAAGCAACGTCATGACCAAGGTTTGCCTTTTCTGCAACGCGATATTCTTGGTCAGTTCAAACTGTATTTGATTGGTGTAAGCGCCAATCGCGTTTGAAATAGCCCGTTTTTTAACCTCTAAGCTTTTCAAGTGTTGATATATTTCGGGTGATGAAAAGTCCCCTTTGAGGATTCGAGATGTAAATTTGTCTTGGAATTCATCTTTGGCGACAGCGTTTAGCAACTGTCTAATGTTTGGAGAACGCGTATCCGAACGGAAAAATGTATCTAATAGCTGTTGCTGCCTCTCTAGAGCAGCGACATAGCTAAGCAAGTATTGGTTTTTAAACTCTGGGGAGCGATTCAAACTGAAGCTTAACCACGCTTCTCTCTGAGTCCAAAACACATAATGCGTAAGATTGATAAACATCGCTTCAGCTTGACCGATATTTTCATCGACTAAGGCCATACGATATTCAGACAGCTCCATCAGCACGTCTTTTAACAAGTCGAAAGCGCGCTCTGTCAATTTTCTGCTGTCTGTCGTTTCAGGTGTACTAGCTAGGATCATCAACAACTTTTTCAATTCAGCTAACTGAGGGTCAATACTCCAATTGCTGTCGAACCGTTGAAGTCGCATTCCATACTGAGTCAGTCTATCCAGTTCTGATTGCAGTGTTAAAAGCAACTGACCTTTCTCAGGGGAATCATTAGACAGCACCAACCATCGATAAGCATCACTTGAAACCGTATTAAAAAATTGAAGCGCTTCGACCTTAATACGCGTTGTTTCAAGGTGATTCATCTTCTCATCGTTCTTAAGCACTTCATTCACTGTAAACCCGAACATAATGAGTACAGAAACCGTGGAAAGAAAAATAAGACGCCATCTAATTGACATATTTATCATTTTTATAACGACTCCCTTCCCGAAAGTAATTTACCTAGCCCAAATTAAGAATAGGACATTAACAGGGGGTTATTGATCAAATTGGATATGAACAAATGATACTCTGAGCCCAGAACGAAAAATTAGAATCAACAGGCATCCAAAACAGGGCTTTAAAGCGGAGGAGTCTGCTTTACTAAGTGAGATTGAGACAAGCCGATTTTAGACAAGTGAACGTTACGTGAGAGAGGTCTACTCGAGGAGGTTTCTACAAATGAGATGTAAGCAAGCGAGGTTTTAGTGAGCAAAATGTAAACAAAAGACGTTTTCTCCAGTTATTATCACCGGCATAACAAGTACACATCCACATTCTGCGGCTCAACTAGACTGTGAATAATGACTCTGCGTGCTAACAAAGTGGATAGTTAGGTTAAAATTGTGACATCCAATCGTTTGCGTGATGCACTTTTCACACTCAAGCTAGGCTTATTCAAAGGTCAAACATCAATACTCGTTAATTCCCTTATTTATCGTTTACTGTTTACGTGTAACTTGAGTTAGCGATCACACCTTTAATGTTCAATATGACCTGTATTACATATTATCCTTTGAATTGAGTATTTTTTGACGAAAAATAAGTGCTACAGATTATTAAAGTCAATAGTCTTTATCGACGTTCAAATCTTGATTTATGGCTAATATAAAGCCAATTTACAGATATTTTGTCTGCATTTATTTTTCCTAGCAGAATAACCCGTCGTACCTTACAATCCTGCCACATAAAAATTACAAGTTACACACAAGGTATATCAGCACATTTAAGTGGCAATAAAGACCACAGACTGATGCCTCAAATCCCCTATGCTGATTGGCTTCCCTACAACCGCCATGAATGCAGAAACTTAACGTGAAAGGTCCCGAGTAAAGATGAGTCCCGAAAAGCACCTCCTAGATTGGCAAACTAGTCAAACCATTGCTGAATCCATCGCTCCAACTTTAGGTCAGTTATACCGTCAAAAAGGCGTAGAAGTTATCCTCTTTGGTAAGACCTTAGTTAACGCGACAACTATCGACATCATCAAAGCTCACCGCATCGCAAAACGTTACACTGGTTCTCCTCTTACAGCAGAACAGACTCAACCTATTATTCAACACCTTCTCTCTATGGACTTATCTCCATGTCGTATTGATGTTGGTCGCCTTGCGCATTCATTCTGGCAAGATCGCGAAGACACACATGGGTTGGATGATTTCCTACAAACTGCACTTATCGAATCGCTTGAAGGCGATGCAATGACAGAACCTCGTGACGTTGTATTGTACGGTTTTGGTCGTATTGGCCGACTGCTAACTCGTCTGTTGATCGAGAAAAGTGGCCCGGGGTACCCACTGCGTTTACGTGCAATCGTTGTACGCGGCGGCAAAGATGGCGACCTAGAAAAACGTGCAAGCCTGCTTCGTCGTGACTCTGTACACGGCCAATTCAACGGCAGCATTGTTGTAGACCAAGAACGCAAAGCGATCATCGTTAACGGTAACTTCATCCAAGTTATCTACGCAAACAAACCAGAAGAAGTGGATTACACGGCTTACGGTGTTGAAAATGCACTTGTGGTTGATAACACAGGCGTATGGCGTGACGCGGAAGGCCTGAGCCAACACGTTGCGTGTAACGGTGCGAAGAAAGTGCTACTGACTGCACCTGGTAAAGGCGACATCAAGAACGTGGTATTTGGTGTGAATGAAAATGTTATTCAGCCAGAAGACACCATCATCTCTGCAGCAAGCTGTACTACTAACGCAATCACGCCAGTATTGAAAGCGGTTCACGACAAGTTTGGCGTGCTGTCTGGTCACATCGAAACGGTGCACTCATTTACCAATGATCAAAACCTAATCGATAACTTCCACTCGGGTGATCGTCGTGGTCGTGCTGCATCATTGAACATGGTACTGACATCGACTGGCGCTGCTAAAGCAGTATCAAAAGCGATGCCGGAAATGGAAGGTAAGCTAACAGGTAATGCGATTCGCGTTCCTACGCCAAACGTTTCAATGGCAGTTGCGAACCTAAACCTTGAGAAAGGCACAAACAAAGAAGAGTTGAACGAGTACCTGCGTGAAATGGCGCTGTCTTCTGCTTTGTCTGCACAAATTGATTACACAGACTCGACTGAGATTGTATCTACCGACTTGGTTGGCTCTCGTCACCCAGGTGTGGTTGACGGTGTGGCGACTATCGCACAAGACAACCGTGCCGTGCTGTACATTTGGTACGATAACGAGTTTGGCTACAGCTGCCAAGTTGTTCACTGTATGGAACAGATGATGGGTGTACGCTACAAGACATACCCAGAAGTTTAATTAACTTCGCTCTTGTAGATACGTCCATCGCAACAAGCTCCACAACATAATAACTATATCTGCGAAGTCTGTATGGACTTCGCAACCCCTTTTGTTTTACTCCCCCGTATAAACAAGAGGGTTGCCACTTAGATCTGCTCTCTCTAACTGATCTAGGTGGCCTTTTTACATCTAGCGCCCTAACTTTTATCGCTATAATAAGATCTTGTCTTCATCACTCTTGCACAGCTTTACGTCTGTTATAACTCAACCTCAACATCTGACTGAATCGAGCTTGAACATGCAAGCACGTAGCCCTGTTCAATCTGCTCTGGCGTCAATGTTTCTTGGCTGCTTGATTCCACAGATCCTTTGGTCACTTTGCATTTACACGAACCACAAATCCCACTACGACAAGCGATAATAATTGGAACGCCTGCTTTTTCTAATGAATCCGCCAATGGTGTGCCAGTTTCCGCTTCAACTTCAGCGCCGAACGCAGGCACAAATACCTTAACAGCACTATTCGTATCGTCAGCAATTTCGGCGTTTGACGCTTCTGATTGAGCATCCTGAGTAGCAGGAGTAAAGCTTTCTTGATAGAAGTTATCCATGTTGAACTCAAGCTCTTTCAGATAACTCTCAATATCTTGCATGAAGCCGACAGGCCCACACAGGTAAACCGTTCTATCTAAGATATCTGGGCTCAGTTTCACCAACCAGTTTTTATCTAAACGACCTTGAGGGGCGGTTGTTCCTTCGTTGTCTTTTAACAGCAGTTTTAAGTTGAAATTCGCATGTGATTCATCGAGCTGATGAAGTTCTTGAAAGTAGATAGTCTCAAGCTTGTTGCGTGCCATGTGGACGAAATCAATCTCAATGTCACTGTCACTGTCTTGAGACAGCCAATATTTTACCATCGCCATTACGGGTGTAATGCCACAGCCCGCACTCACTAGCGTTACTTTCTTTGTTGCCGTTGGCATGCAATCAATACAGTTAAACGCGCCTGCCGGCTTCAACACAGAAACCTCGTCACCTTCATCAAGCTCATCAACAATAAAGTTCGAAACCAAGCCACCTTCCACACGCTTGACCGTCAACTTCAGGCGGTTATCTTCGGGGCAAGAAGCCACGGAATAAGCACGGTAATCCGTTTTCGTCGGCATATCTAAACCCAAGGTGATGAACTGACCGGGCTTAAAATTGAAATGTAAATCTTGTGGAACACTGCCAAGCTCAAAGCTGACCGTATCTGGCGTCTCGTGCCATTTCTTTAAACACACTAAATTGATTGAATCGCTATCCGACCATGCATACATAGTTCACACACCTCACTGATACTAAAGAATTAAATCTAAAAAGCCCCGCCGCTGCACGTTCCTAGAGAACAGCAACAACGGGGCTTGGGAGTGGGCTTAGATTAAGCCGCTAAGATTGTTTTAAGATCTTGCTCTGGCGTTGAGATAGAACGCATATCGAACTCGTCTTGAATAATCTTTAGTAGGTTTTCAGTTAGGAATGCAGGCGCTGTTGGGCCTGTGTAGATACCTTTCACACCCAGTGCGAACAGAGTAAGCAGGATAACGATCGCTTTTTGCTCGAACCAAGAAAGAACAAGTGTTAGTGGTAGTTCGTTGATGCCACAATCAAACTCTTGAGACAGCGCAAGAGCAAGCTGAATCGCTGAGTATGCATCGTTACATTGGCCAACATCGAGCAGACGTGGAATACCGTTAATGTCGCCGAATTGGTTTTTGTTGAAACGGAATTTACCACATGCCAATGTCAGGATTACTGAATCTTCTGGCGCTTGAGCTGTGAAATCTGTGTAGTAGCTACGTTCAGATTTGTCGCCGTCACAACCACCCACTAGGAAGAAGTGTTTGATGTTGCCTTCTTTCACTTGTTCAACAACCGCAGGCGCTGCTTCCATCAAGGCGTTACGACCAAAACCGACAGTGATCATTTGCTCGATCTCGTCATGCTTAAAGCCTTCTTGCGCAAGAGCACAATCGATCACTGCACTGAAATCGTCACCTTCAAGGTGAGCAACACCCGGCCAGCCTACGATGCTACGCGTAAATAGGCGGTCAGCGTACGAGCCCACATCTGGGTTAAGCAGACAGTTAGATGTCATTACGATCGCACCTGGGAAGTTCGCAAATTCTTTTTGCTGGTTCTGCCAAGCGCTGCCGTAGTTACCCGCAAGGTGTGGGTACTTGTTTAGTTCAGGGTAGCCGTGTGCAGGTAGCATCTCACCGTTGGTGTAAACGTTAATGCCCTTGCCTTCCGTTTGTTGAAGGATCTTTTCTAGATCATGCAGGTCGTGACCAGAAACAAGGATACAGTGACCTCGCTTCGTCTTCACATTCACGGTTGTTGGTTGAGGGTGACCGAAGGTATCTGTCTCGCCTTTATCCAACATTTCCATGACCTTGTAGTTCATTAAGCCGATCTGCATAGACGTATCTAACAGTTGTTTTAGGTCTGATGGATCTGTGCCTAGGAACGCCATGATTTCATGGTATTCAGCGAAAATAGCGTTATCAGTTTGACCAAGAACACGTGCGTGATCCATGTAAGCTGCTGCACCTTTTAGACCGTATAGGCAAAGAAGGCGAAGACCAATCACATCTTCGTGTTGAGAGTCGTGACCACGGTTTACCGCCGCTTGAGGGGCAAGCGCCAATAGCTCTGAAGAGTCCGTTGGAAGGTCGAATTGAGCAGCAGCAGAAAGCGCTGGGATCTCAAAACCAATCAATGTCGCTGCCGCGCGAACCTGTTGCTCTAAACGCTGCTTGAATTCATGGGACTGTTGTGCGAATTCGATGATACGAGCAGGGTCGAAGTTAACGTTGGTTAGTGTTGCGAAAAACGCTTTTGGCGCCCACTCGTCGATTTCAGTATCAATAACATCACACGCACGGCCCAAATTGGCCCAAAAAGAAACACCTTGAAGAGAATGCACCAACACGTCTTGAAGGTCGGATACTTCCGAAGTTTTACCACACATACCTTGTGCGAAAGAACAGCCTTTTACGGTTGGGGTTTGAATTGTTTGTTCACATTGAATACAGAACATATAAGGGCTCCAGTAATTTTTATTAACTGTAAGTACTTTGCTTACAGTGACTTATTCCAACCCCTATAGAGCATCAAGCGTGCCAACTTTTAACATATTGATTTTATTAAACTTAGTTTTATTCCATGTTTTTAGTGCGTGATTATGACTACATATAAACTCCCTAACAGCACACATCCGTGTCATAGTGACTCTCAGAGATTTATTAACGGCGTTCATGTTTCGTTCAGAATAGAAGCGATAAAGTAACAACATAGAAAAAGAGGAATGAATATGAAAAATATATTAGTTACGATTGTTGCATTGTTTACTGGCCTTTTGGCGTTATTCACAAGCTTGATCCTTGCTATTCCTTTAGCTATTGCAGCTTTAATTACTGGCAAGCGCATTCAGAATCAAATGAAGAAACAAGGTTTCGCAGCTCATATGAACACTCGTCAGTCATCAACCAATGATGCCGGTGTTATTGAAGGTGAATACGAAGACCTTTCAAGCAAAAAGTAACCTAAACTTTAGTTTCAGACATAGTGAAAGCACAACAGATACAAGATTACATAATGCAAAGAAAGCCCCTCCTAGCACTGCTAGCCTTAACGACTTTAAGTCTCGTTGGTTGTTCCAACGAGACACCGATACCCGCTTACGAAACATCTCCAGACTTGCCTAGCTATCAGCAAGACAGCTTTGATGCCTACGTCAATGACACACAAGATTGGTTATTGAAAAACCGCGTGTTCATGACGGAAGACAAGCAACTCGAGATCCAACTCAATTCACCAACCGAGTATCAACCAACCTCGCCAAACGGCAAGGCGGTATTATTGGTTCATGGATTAGGCGACTCACCTTACTCATTTAAAGACATCGCTACCCATTTGGCAGAGCAAGGTTACTTAGTGAGAACCGTATTACTTCCGGGTCACGGCAGTCGCGTGGGTGATTTAATGCAGCCGAGCCTAGAAGATTGGCAAGGTGTGGTGGCTCATCATACGAAGTTACTTGAGCAAGAGTATGATTCTGTTTGGCTAGGCGGCTATTCAACCGGCGCGAACCTCGTGACTTCACAGGCGATGAACGATCCAAAGATCTCTGGGTTACTGCTGTTCTCACCTGCGTTTCAACCGAGCTCGTCTGCCGTTCAATACGCGGGACTAGCAAGCTACTTTGTCACTTGGGCGGATCAAGATCCTGAAGACAATGTGTTGCGTTACAACTCGTTGCCAATGAATGGTGCATCGGTTTACTACGAGACATCAGAAGTCGTACGTGGTGACTTACAAGATAAACACTTCGATAAACCAGTTTTTATTATGATGAGTGAAGGCGACAGCGTGATTGACACCAACTACGTTCAGCAAGCCTTTACTGAATCTATGCCGAATCCAAACAATGTGTTGGTTTGGCAAGGAGAGACGACTCTCGAGGATCCTCGCGCTGTTCAGTACAGCATGAAGATCCCAGAGCAACGCATCTCGAACGGCTCTCACATGGGCTTACTGTTCTCACCAAACAACCCTTATTACGGAATCAATGGTAGCGAGAAGATTTGCTCCAATGGTCAGGCAGAAGGGTTTGAAGAACAATGCAATGCAACCAGTGAGGTTTGGTACTCAGCTTGGGGGTATCGTGAAGAAGGGAAGAACCATGCGCGTTTGACCTACAACCCCTACTTCTCAGACTCGATGGCGAAGCTAGATGCCGTACTGAACTCTGAAGGCTAATAAGCTCAAGTCTTCCAAAAGCTAATCCAGAGAAATCAAAAAGGCTCACTAGATAACGTCTAGTGAGCCTTTTTTAATGAGTGTCGTTTCTGGTGAACGTCTAGGGTCTGTTGACCTTTAGAGCTGATTTTTGCAGCACTTTGTGGGAAATTTCTACAAGGCAGAGGCTTTGAAGTGTAGCTAGCCTACATGAGAAGCCGATAACGCAGTAGAAATGAACCACAAAGGCTGCCCGAAGGGTTCGACTAGAATCGTTTTATGCTTTGTTAAGAAGTATTAACTTAGAATGACTAGGCTACATACTCCTTGCCGCGCCTAAAACGATTCTATCTCGAACAAAATTTAACCACTAAAAGTTAACAGACCCTAGTTACTTATTCTTATCGTTTACTGCTATATCGTCCACACCACGCGAACAGCAAGCAGGATCAGCACCACGCCAGATAGTCGATCAATCAACTGAGCTTTCGAGCGAATACGTTCAACAATCAACGGGCTAGACAGTACCAAGGTGATAAAGGTGTACCAAAGGCCGTCGACAATCAGCGGCGTTGAGACAATAATCACTTGATTGGTCAGTTCATTACCTAGCGCTACAAATTGGCTAAACAGAGCGATGAAGAACAATGCGATCTTTGGGCTCAAGATAGAGATCAAGAAAGCCTCACGAGCAGACTGCATGTAACTCATCTTTTCACCCGCTTCTAATTTCGCGGCAACACCACCTTTCGAACGTAACGCATTAACGCCAAGATAAAGCAGATAAGCAGCCCCCGCTAAGCTAATACCTTTAAATAACATTGGGGATTGCTCAAGCACAACGGCTAAACCAACAATGGTTGCGAACGCATAAATACCGATACCAGCAGCGTGTGACCAAGCTGCGATAAGCCCGTTCATACGGCCACCAGCCAAACTGTGTTTAGCGATCATCGCCAAGCTTGGGCCCGGAGACATTGCACCCAACAAGCAAATCGCTAATAAAGAAAACCAAATTGTTACTGTCATCATTCCATTCCTAATAAAATAAAGCGTTCCAGCTGAACGCTCTACGCTTAATACTCAATACTTGGCACTTACCATAATTCGCAGGAGGTATTATTTGAAATCAAAGATTATCATCACACCTATGATTTCAAGTCATACTGATATTGTAACTCGACTTTTGCATGGCTTGGAATGCTTTTTCTCGCGCCCATTTGTGGGCAGAGTCGTTGTCATATTTAGGATGCCACATTAACCAATAGGTATGCATTTCCGTATCAAATGGCAACGAAAAGTAGGTAGTATCGAGGTGTCGACCTAGGTTATAGGCGATATGTTCTGGCACGATCATCAGATAGTCGTCTTGCAATAACACAGTACCAGCAGATGAAAAGAACGGAACCTGTAAAGCCACTCTTCGCTTCAGCCCTTGCTTCTTCAATGCTATGTCCGCGTAACTGTCTTTATCTCCACCACCCGTCACTTTGATGTGAGAGTAGTGAACAATATCTTCTGCACTCAAAACCGCTTGTTGAGCCAGCGGGTGCGACTTTCGCATCAAACACACCGACTTATCTTCACCAAGTTTGATACTTGAGACATGTTCTGGCTTTGTGGGAAACATACTGGAAGCCAAATGAATCCCAGACTCGTTCAGTGCTTCAAGGTAGTTTGGCTGCCACAATCGATAAGCCAAATTAATGTTCGGCGCTTCAGCAGACACCTCTGCCACAATCACAGGAAGAATATACTGAGCGACATAATCACTCGAAGACAACACCAATTCACCCTGCCAGTCTTGCGGCTCGAAGGGTTTATCATCTAACAGGTGGTCAAACTCGCCAAGCAGGTCGTCGAGTTTACCTTTGAGTAGCAATGCACGGTTGGTCGGCACCAGTTTGTTGCCGTCACGGACCAGCAAAGGGTCGCCACACAAATCACGTAACTGGCTGAGCTGACGGCTCACCGCGGATTGTGTGATATGCAAACGTTGGGCGGCACGGCTCACATGACACTCTTCAAGAAGTACATGCAGTGAACGCAGTAGGTTTAAGTTGATATTGCCTAACATGAATGCACCGTCGCATTCTGTTTGTTGAAAAACTCGGTCAAAACCGTATGAGTCATTAAGTGGCGAAGATCCGGGTAACTTTGCAGCTGATCGCGAACTCGGTTCAAGCTCTCCATGCTTTCCACTTCCACGTACAACATCATATCTGTCTCACCGCTAATAGAGTGGCACCATTGCACCTCATCAATACTCTGGATTTGTTTCGCGTAAGACTCACAACTATGGTCACTACTCGACATGTCGAACTTCAACAAGATATAAGCGCACACATTCTTCGTTTGGTTGGGTTCTGCCACTTGAGCGCAGTAGCCCGTAATCACTTTGTCGCTTTCCAGTTTCTTGATTCTGGCGTTCACCGCTGAGCGCGAGAGGCTGACATCTCGGGCGATATCGCTCACTGAGCATCGTGCATTGGTTTTGAGAATATCCAAAATCTGGCGATCAAATTTATCCATGCTTCTGATTCTTTTCATTTATTGTTCTATTTATAACGCCTAATTTGACACAACTTTCCTACTTATAACAGCCATTCTGACAGCCGACACTTTCACACTGAATCGGATTAATACCGTTAAAATGACGGTGTCTTACGACGTTTCGCTAGCTGTATTATTGATGTCAACAATGTATGCTCTCAATCATAACTTCTCACACACCAGAAGAAAGTTACTGGAAGACCGTGACCAGAATCAAATAGCTAGGAGAGCGAATGACACAACTCAAACAAGAAATCACGCTTATTTCAGGAATCGGACAACTCTCGACGACCTTGCTAGGCACTGGATTATTTATGATCCCTGCGATCGCAGCAGGCATTGCAGGACAGTTGTCTCTTCTCGCTTGGTTAATCCTGTTTATCGCTATTTGCCCGATTGCACTGACCTTCGCATCATTAGGAAAACGCTACCCGAATGCAGGTGGTACTGCCTATTTTGTGCGCCAGGCGTTTAGCGAGCGATTAGAAACAAGCGTGGCGTGGTTGTTTGTGAGTGTTATTCCTGTCGGTATTCCAGCGGCCATTGCACTGGCTGGTGGTTTTGCTCAACAATTGTTACCCGCACCTCTCGATACACCACTTGGTGCTCAATCCTTTACCGTCGCCCTGCTTATTGCCGTCAATTTGATGGGCAGTAAATCTTCTGGCCGACTGCAAACCGTGATCGCATTGTCGATTTTTGCCTTAGTCAGCGCTTTTGTTTGGAAAGCCGACATCACGGCAACCGATGTTGCTCTTCCTGCCATCTCATCCAATTCAATGTGGTCTATCGGCGCTGCTTTAGCTGTCATGTTTTGGTGCTTTGTCGGAATAGAAGCTTTTGCTCACATGGGAGAGGAATTCAAAAATCCACAACGTGACTTCCCAATCGCCATCATTGCAGGCTGTTTTGTTGCGGGGCTAGTGTACTGGGCTTGTTCAGTAGTGATTCTTAAGCTGGGTGCTTTCGGTTCATCTGAATTCGATGCCGCATCCATCCCTTGGGTAACAGAACAACTGTTTGGTAATGGCTTCAAAACCGTCATCAGCGTGCTGGGGTTCTTTGCTTGCTTTGCCAGCCTAAACCTTTACACACAAAGCCTGTCTCGGATGATCTGGGCTCAGGCCCGCCAACACAGCCCTGCAAGTCGAATGGCTCAACTGAACAGCCGCGGCGTACCGCTCTACCCAACGTTAGCAATTGGCTTTGTCGTGCTTATTTCGTGTGTGATTGGTGAGCTGTCTAATTTAGACCTTGAGTTCTTTCTCAAGCTCGCCAACGGTATTTTTGTTCTGGTTTATCTGCTCGCAATGTTAGCCGCTTGCCGATTACTAACAGGCGCATCTAGATACACTGCCGTGCTTTCATTGGTCATCTGTACCTTGGTGTTTATCTGTTTAAGTTGGTCGATGCTCTATGCTGTGACTGTTTTTGTGACATTGTCACTCCCTTGGCGGAAGTGGCTAGGTAAAGGTAAACCCACCGTCTCTATCGACAAGTTGTAACTCGATAAATGATGAATCGACAAGCTGTAAACGATACCTACCAATATCACTGATAAAAAAGCCGAGCGATCTGTTTGATCTTCGGCTTTATCTCAGCCAGACGGATATTTCCAAACCCTAGCACCGCCCCACTCCAATCACGAGCATCACTCGAACCGTACTCATAAAAATCAAACGGACGAATGATGATATTTTGAAGATCAGCTCGTCGGCTCCACTCATGTTCAGATATACCTTGATACCACTTCACGGTCACATGTAGCCCTGCCGCCTGACTGATCACTTCAAGATCACCGTTAAACTCGCTTTCAATCGCTTCTATCATCGCTTCATACTTGAGTTTGTATGACCGACGCATCTTTCTAATATGACGCAGCAAGTCGCCTTCTCGAACAAAATCCGCCAAAGCTTCCTGTGTGTGGGACGCCGTGTCTCCAGTGAGCGCGTCTTTGATCTCAAGACACTTCGCCACCAGACTTTCTGGTACCACTAAGTACCCTAATCGAAGGCCATTGAACATAACCTTACTCAGAGAGCCGACATAGATGATGCGATCATCGAACCCCAACTTTCCCGCCAACCCTTGCATGCAGGTATAAGGGCGATGAGCAAACTGGAACTCACTGTCATAGTCATCTTCAATGATCCATGACTGATGTTGATTGGCCCAATCGATCAGTTTAAGGCGCTGCTCAGTATTTAAAGTCGTGCCCATTGGGTATTGGTTACTCGGTGTGACATACAGAGCCTTAGCATTACTGGCCAACACTTTCTCAATATCCAACCCCACCTTTTCACGCACACTTACACCTTCTAACTCTAGTCTCAACAGATCGATAATTTTATGTACTTGTCGATAACCGGGTTCCTCCACGAGGATTTTGTCGCCCATCGCTAACGTTGCCATTAATCCGATTGAGATGGCTTGCTGCGCACCTGCGGTGATGATGATTCTGTCGGCATTACAATGAACGGAACGACTGCTTGCAAGATACCCACTCAACGCTCCCCTCAAGGCTGAGCTTCCCTGAACCTCTTGATTGCCCGCAATGTTCTGACGTGTAGAGTGACGTTGCAGCAACCTCTGCCATTTCGCAAAAGGGAACGCATCTAAGTCAGGAACTCCTGGGGCAAAGCTGCGGTTAATGTCGTTAGGTGTCGCTATGTTTGTACTCGGTTTACTGACTGTTTGTTTGACCTTCGGATCCTGAACACTGTTTGGCTTAGACAAACTTAGAAAGTGTTCTGGTTGTTCAACCGAGACATAAAACCCTGAGCCTTGCTTACTCTCGATATAGCCTTCAGTAACCAGTTGTTCGTACGCATAAATCACCGTATTTCGACTCACCGATAACTCGACAGCCAACTTACGTGTTGAAGGTAACTTACTGCCCTTGCTCCATAAATCTTGAACGATCTTCTCTCTTATCGCGTGGAACAAGGCGGTTTGACGCGTGCCGTGTTGTTCGTCTAACTGTAGATCACCGACATCGATAGGCTGCATAACTGGATCCAAATAGTGTTTAAAAGTGGCTCTATTTAATAGACCAGTTAATCGCTACATTAATCAAAAGGCAATGATTAAGGAGCGATTATGTTATCTAACACGAAAAGAACCACGATTAAAAAAGGGGCTCACAAAGCCGTATTTGAACAAGAGAAACTGCACCAAATTATTGATGAGAGCTTAATCGCACACATTGCATTGCAGGGCGAACAAGGACCAATGGTCATCCCGATGCTCGCGTGGCGAGTGGGTGATATAGTCTACATTCATGGAGCTAAAAACAGTCGCCTACTAAAAGGACTAAAAAAGGGAGAACCAACCTGTTTAACGTTCACCTTGTTCGATGGTTGGGTGCTGGCTCGTTCGGCATTTCATCATAGTGCGCATTATCGTTCTGCTGTGGTATTGGGGTCATTTTCAGTCATCGATGACAATCAAGAAAAGGATCGCTTGTTGAATATCTTTATTGAGCAAATCGCACCGGGCAGAACCGATGAAGTGAGGCTCAGTAATGAAAAAGAACTCACTGCGACCGAGTTGTTGGCGATACCTTTAACAGAAGCTTCCGTGAAGATTGGTAAACATGGAGTGAATGATGATAAAGCCGATATGGACATTCCAGTTTGGGCTGGCGTATTACCCTATAGAACTGTTGTTGGGCCGTTAGAAACCGTTCCAGAACAAGAAGGCATCATTGAAACACCAGATTACCAACAAGCTTATGGTGAACGCTGGTATCAGAATTAACACTCGAAGATGGTGAACTTGATAAAATTGTATACAATCTGAATTACAAAAATTTAACATGACTCAATAATGTAATCAGACGATGAAAACGAACAAGGATATTCTGCCGTTTCAAGGCTTGCTCAATGGCATTGGGCAAGTCTATTTCACACCGTCTATCATGACGTCGACTTTGCTGTTGCTTGCCATTTCTATTGAGTCACTGGCGCTGGCTTTTCTTACCTTACTTGGCGCCAGTTGCAGCTATGCATTAGCTTTCTATGGCTATATGTACACCAACACCAACACCAACACCAACACCAACACCAACACCAACACCAACAAGTCAGTTGACGACATTGATAGTGGAATGTACGCGCTAAATGGCGCTTTGATTGGTTTATTTATCGGTAACTTTTTTGGTGTGACACCATTATTGGCTTTAGTGACTGCGTTAGGTGCATTACTCACGGTGCCGATTGCCCACATCGTATTCAGTTTTGAGAAATATCACGGTTACACTAGCGCCTTTATCCTCACCACTTGGCTGATTTATATTATCCAATCAACCTTTGAGCTGTCAGCGTTTTCTGCACCTGATTCCGCACTGATGCCACTCATCAGTATTGAGGCTAACTCGTGGTTCAACCTGCCGACAGTGGTGATCCCGTTGTTAAAAGGGATAAGCCAAGTCAGCTTCATCGAAAATGCGTTGTCGGGGCTCGTTATCTTAGTCGCCATCGCACTCAACAATATCAAGCATGCCATTTGGGTTATGCTCGCAGTAATAATTAGCACCGTATTTAGCGGGTTGATTGGCGCTTCTAACGAACTGGTAGCCCAAGGTCTTTACGGGTACAACGCCATTCTTGCCACTTTAGCACTTGTGCCCTATCCGCGAATCCGTTGGCCGTTAATCCTATTAGGCATGCTGTTAAGCTGTCTCATCACACTTGGTTTTCATGAACTGTCACTGTTACCACTCACCGCCCCTTTCATTTTGAGTACTTGGGGGATGGTTTACTTGTCCAGCCTGATCCATAAACGAACCATAAGTTAGCTCTGAATAGTTACAGGCCAGTTTTTAGGCGCTCAACATATTGCTTGGGTGTCAAACCTCGATGTTTCTTAAACATCCGATTAAAGCTCGCGACATTGGTATAGCCGAGCCTCGTCGCGACTTTATCTATTGGCACTGAATACATCAACAACTCCACCGCCACATTACTTAACGCATAGCCCATAATGGTAGAAAAGTTGATGCCTAAGTTATGCAATCGACGTTGAAATTGCTGTTCAGATAACCCAAGCAAACTCGACACTTTATGCAGTGTTGGCAGGCCGAAATGGCGACTGTAATTGATCATCTCATAGGTCACCTTATGCTCATCCGCGGCATCAGGCATGTTGAGGTAATTATCTAAGTCATGAAAGTTCATTGCCAAGCTCATCTTGCCGCTAGAAGGGGCTTGATTGCTCGATAACCTCGACTGGCTTGGTATCCAGATTTCAGTTCGTGGCTGGCCCCACTGAATATTGCACCCAAAATACTCTTGATAGAGTTGAGTGTTCTCGCGATAACCTGCGATAGAGACGGCTGCGGGAGTAAAGTCGTCTCCCAAGTAACGCCTTAATATCTTCATCATAAAGATGGCAACTCGAATTGAGTCATGAACTTTACCCACCTCAGTATAAGCAGGATTGTCGTAGCACCATTTGATGAAATTACCGACTTGAGCGCCATATAGAAAAGCCCCGGACTGCAAACAGTGCAACCCGATGTTAACTCGGCGTATAGACGACGCCAGATCGTGCCCCGAGAAAAACCAGTTAGAGAGAGGACCTAGCCTTTCAATATCCACTCTATCAGCCAGCTTCAAGATAATATCGGAATCACCGGTTTGTTGTTCAAGTAAGCCATACCATTTGTCCACTTCACTTACGGGGATAAGGTTCATCGGGTTATTAAACACCGATTTAGGAATACCTAATTGCTCAGTATTCACAGCCTTATTAGTCGTTGCGTATTGGTAAATACCCAAAATACCCAATGCTCTTAAGAAGTTACAATTGTTCATTAGCCACCATACTTAGAAGTCACTATTACAGATCAAATCATAATGACATCATTATTAAAGTAATTGGTAAATTATCAACTTCTAAATCTGATATCAATAACACTCGGTGCTCAATTTAACCTAGGGTATATCAATGAGTTTAGTTAGTGTCCCATTTGTCGGAACCGGCGCAGATACCGCACTACACGTAGTTGCAGGCGTAGTGTTAGTCGCAACCATCGCTGCTGCATGTTACGGCTTCTGGCGTGTGCATGAATTACCAATCAACAAGGCTCACAGTAAAGAGCATCAACAACTCGGTTTGATCACCGCATTAACATGGATTGGTTTTGTATGGCACTGGGTATGGGTACTAGCAGTAATTTTGGCCTTCGTTGATATGGAAAAAGCCATCATCAATCTAAGAGACACATGGAAGTCACCGACCACAACCAAGGAGCAAACAACTTCCGACAAGCAAGATGAGGAGAGCCAAACATGTTAGAAGGCTTGGCAATTTGGGCACTGTTCATTTACTTACTCAGACTTGTTGGTATGCCTTGGAACAAAGGCACCAAGGCGTTTGCGTACCTAGGGGGTACATCTTGGTTGCTGTTTGTATGGGTTGGCCTACTCAATTTTACTCCGATGGATCTATCGGGAGGCTCAGTGGTTCAGTCTCCACATATTCAGCTGCGTCCCGATTCAACTAATGTGTCGGGAAAAACTTCCAAAGTCCACATCGACCCAAACCAGGATGTGACTGAAGGACAGCTAATTTACGAAATTGATGACACTAAATATGTCATCGCAAGAGACAAAGCCAGCGTTCAACTTGAGTCTGCAGAGGTCGCTTTAGACACAGCTCGTCAAGAAGTGAGCATTGCAAAAGTCAGCTATCAATCGGCGCTTGAAGACATCAAAGCTTCAGTCGCACAAATAGATTCGGCTAAAACAGACTTAGTACTGCAGTCAAAGACGCTTGATCGTTACCAGAAGCAAAACAAAGTGGTAGAACATACGATCACTGAAACTGACATCGACCAACAAACAGCAAAGGTAGACTTAGCGACGTATAACGTTACGACATTGGAATCTCAGCTTAGCAAGAAAGAAGTCGATGCCGAGAATGCGAAGTTGAACATCCACAAAGCTGAAACCAATGTGAGCAAGAAGCAAACTGAGGTCGATTCAGCAAAGGCAACACTGGCACAAGCACAATGGGACTTGAACAGCACCAAAGTCACGGCACCGACTGACGGCTTTGTAACGAACTTTATTCTTCGTGAAGGTCAGCGTGTTTCAATGATGCCTCGTATCCAGATGTATACCGAAGAGAAGTACGTGCTGATGCGAGTTAACCACCAAGCGATTCGTAATATTAAGGTCGGTCAACCTGCGGAATTTGCGACAGCGGTATACCCAGGAAAAGTGTTCTCTGCAACCGTAGAAGGCATTGTAGAAGCCACTGGTGAAGCGCAAGCAAGTTTGCTGGGTATCGATGAGCAGGTTCGTGTTACCACAGGCAAAAACCTTCAGAACAAGCACCACTTTGTTCGTTTAAAAATTGATGAGGCAGAGGGTTACGATATTCCTGTTGGCTCTGTCGGATTAGCGTGGGTAAGCGGTGAGAAGCCTATCAGCTTTATGGCGTTCCTAGACGTAATACGCGGGATCATCATTAGAATGAAGTCTCAACTGTACTTCTTCTACTCCATCTAATACTTCCTATTGGTGAAACAATACCCAAGCCCGTGCGCTCTTAGATCGCACGGGCTTTTTGTTTATTTCACCATTCGTCGCCAGAAAGAACACAAACCCGAAAAACGAATAAACACTCTAAAGTTGCAAATCGCAATTGCATTTTGCAATTGGGTATTTCAAAAACGCAAATTAAACGCTCAAATACGCACCAGATTGCTATAAAACTGCCGTTTTACGTGGTTTTAAAAGTTGGCACACTAACTGCAATGTATATATTGACCCTTCTTAAGCCGAGGGTCACCTAGCCAACTGACGTTGTTAGTGAACCTATTCTTGTTCACAAAATATATAGGCCAATTGCGATTATTGCGATTGGCTATTTTTTTGCCTGCAGTTTGGCCAACCGCCCTCTTTTTCGATACAGACACCCATTCAGACGTATAATAATAAGCATTCATAGCCAACCAAGAACAGCAGATAACCAACGCATTATAGAAAACGTTTTCTATTTGTTTTTTTTAAATAAAGACAGAAAATAACCCTATGTTTTACAAGATAATTACTGCAATAACTGGTTTTTATGGGCAATTATTGACAAAATTAGCATTGACTATGTGATTTATATCACCATAATGCGCAAGTTTGCCTGCAATACGGCGACCGTTAATTTTAATTTTGATCATTTGCGGAGGTAAAAAATGGCTGCTGATAATAACTACAGTCTAGGGCCGGTTCCTACATCGGCTAGGAAAGGAGTCGCTTCACTCACCATGGTAATGCTTGGACTCACTTTCTTCTCTGCAAGTATGTGGACAGGTGGTTCACTCGGGACAGGTCTTTCATTCAACGATTTCTTCCTCGCCGTTCTCATCGGTAACCTAATCCTCGGTATTTACACTTCTTTTCTTGGCTACATCGGCTCATCTACTGGCCTCTCTACTCACCTACTAGCTCGTTTCTCTTTCGGTACAAAAGGCTCATGGCTTCCTTCTGCTTTACTTGGTGGTACACAAGTCGGTTGGTTTGGTGTGGGTGTTGCGATGTTTGCTATTCCAGTACAAAAAGCAACGGGCATTGATACCAACACCTTGATTATCGTATCTGGCTTATTGATGACGGGTACAGTGTACTTCGGCATTAAAGCGCTAATGGTGCTTTCAGCGATTGCAGTGCCTGCAATTGCGATTCTGGGTGGTTACTCAGTACTGATTGCGGTAGACAGTGTTGGTGGACTAGAGCAACTGCAACTTATTAAACCAGAGACGCCAATGGACTTTTCAATGGCTCTTGCAATGGTTGTAGGTTCGTTCGTAAGTGCGGGTACGTTAACGGCCGATTTCGTTCGCTTTGGTAAAAAGCCAGCAAGCGCAGTATTAATTACTATGGTTGCGTTCTTCATCGGTAACTCGCTGATGTTTATCTTCGGCGCAGCAGGAGCAGCAGCAACCGGTCAGGCTGATATTTCAGATGTGATGATCGCGCAAGGTCTGCTGCTTCCAGCCATCATCGTGCTAGGCTTGAATATCTGGACAACCAATGAAAATGCACTTTATGCATCCGGTTTGGGTTTATCTAACATCACTGGTCGCTCAAGTACTACAATGTCAATCATTAACGGCATTATCGGTACGATTTTCGCACTTTGGTTATACAACAACTTCGTTGGTTGGTTAACCTTCCTTTCGCTGGCGATTCCACCAATTGGTGGCGTAATCATCGCCGACTTCTTCGCGAACCGTAAACGTTACAAAGATTTTGCAAATGCAGAGTTCCAAACCGTTAACTGGGCTGGCATTATCGCGGTAGCAACAGGCGTAGCCGCTGGTCACTTCCTACCTGGCGTTGTTCCTTTGAACGCAGTGTTAGGTGGTGCAATCAGTTACCTCGTGCTTAATCCTCTATTGAACAAAAAAGCTCTGAAATCTCAGGCCGCTTAAGGACACACTATGACAACCTTATTAATCAAGAACGCGAAACTTCAAGACCAAGAAGGCTTGAAACAGATTCTGATTGAAAATGGTCAATTTTCTCGCATTCTCGATAATGGCGCGCAAATCAATCATCAAGGCGACATCCTTGATGCTGAAGGTGGCATTGCAGTTACTCCTTTCTGTGAACCGCACATCCACCTAGATACTACTCAAACTGCTGGTGAGCCTAACTGGAACATCTCTGGCACTTTGTTTGAAGGTATTGAGCGTTGGGCTGAGCGCAAAGAACTGCTATCAATCGAAGACGTAAAGTCTCGTGCCAAGCAAACACTGAAATGGCAGATAGCTAACGGTGTTCAACACGTTCGTACACACGTTGATGTGTCTGACCCAACACTCGTTGCGTTAAGAGCGATGGTTGAAGTTCGTGAAGAGATGAAAGAGTGGGTCGACATCCAGATCGTTGCATTCCCTCAAGAAGGTATTCTTTCATACCCTAACGGCAAAGAGTTGCTTGAAGAAGCAGTGAAGATCGGCGCTGACGTTATCGGTGCTATCCCTCACTTCGAATTCACTCGTGAATACGGGGTTGAATCTTTGCATTATGTGTTCGAGCTTGCACGCAAGTACGACTGTCTGATCGACGTTCACTGTGATGAAATCGACGACGAACAGTCTCGCTTTGTGGAAACATTAGCAGCCCTTGCTCATAAGTTTGAAATGGGCGAGAAAGTAACTGCTAGCCACACCACTGCAATGGGTTCGTACAACAGTGCTTACACATCTCGCCTGTTCCGTCTATTGAAGATGTCAGGTATCAACTTCGTGGCAAACCCGCTAGTGAACATTCACTTACAGGGCCGTTTCGACGATTACCCGAAACGCCGCGGTGTAACGCGCGTTAAAGAGATGCTAGCAGCAGACATCAACGTTTGTTTTGGCCACGATGATGTGTTTGACCCATGGTACCCACTGGGCACAGCGAACATGCTTCAAGTTCTGCACATGGGACTGCATGTAACACAGGTTATGGGCTACGACCAAATCAACAACTCACTTGATTTGATCAGCAAGAACTCTGCTCGCACATTGAACATTCAAGACAACTTCGGTATCGAAGAAGGTAAGCCAGGTAGCTTGCTGATTCTTCCTGCTGACAATGGCTTTGATGCAGTACGCCGCCAAGTACCAGTGCAGTACTCAATACGCCACGGTAAGGTGATTGCAGAGACTCAACCAGCGAAAACAAAAATAAATTTAGATCAAACTGAAGATATCAACTTTAAGCGTTAATATCGTCTATACTAATGATCAAAAGGAAGCTGAGATGCTTCCTTTTGTTGTGTTGGACGAAGCGACAAAACTATCACTAAATCAGTGTAAATCTTGTACATTCGCACGGTATGACAAAAAAAACACAAATTTCTTAAGCAATGCGTGTACATCTCAAAAGACTGTGTTAACATGCTCTCGCTCTGTTAGCCGGAGTTATTTAAGTTAGATGAATAGTAAAAAATTGACATGTAAAATCGTTACCCGTTTTTGTAAGTAGTTTTTCCTTATTTCTTAGCAATATTAAATAATTCAATTATCAGCGCATTGCATTAAATGCAATCAACAACTTAGAAAATTTATGAATAAGGGACAAATTATGTCTAACACAAATACTGGCACTGTAAAATGGTTTAACGAAGAGAAAGGTTTCGGTTTCATTTCTCAAGACAACGGCGGCGCTGACGTATTCGTACACTTCCGTGCAATCGTTTCTGAAGGCTTCAAAACTCTGAAAGAAGGCCAAAAGGTTTCTTTCGAAGTTGAAAATGGTCAAAAAGGCCTACAAGCAGCAAACGTTGTTGCTCAATAATTAGCTCTTATAGCTAAAAAGAATTTTAAAGCGCTGATTTTTATCGGCGCTTTTTTATGCCTGCTTATAAACATTTCCCCTCTCGATACAGGCTTTCCCCCGTAAACTCTGAACAAATGCAAATCACCAGCCAAGCGTCCTCAACCTAGACTTTCTCAATTAAAGCTCAACGATCAATTTACGTCACTTTTTGTATGCACTTCCCTAGACAACACTTAATTCTCAGTAATCTTTTGATACTAACTCACGCTACGCCGAAAGTTTGATAAGCCCAAATATGGTTAAAGAACAATCCATTAGATTACGCTTATGAATACGCAATCGATATTCATAATAAAAATGAGTTATTTATCCAACCCTCATCCACTAATCATATAATTTTTAAAGCAAAGACCTTCGAAATCCGCTAACCTTGTTCGCAAGTGGCTTAGTTGTTTTGGTATCTGCAGTAAAAATAATGAACAAAGACGAATTTCAGAAATCCACCGCAAATCTAAAAAAAGCGGTGCCTCTTATGATGAAGAACAGGGTGTCAACGACACCTGCAAATTACGCACTTTGGTACACCTATGTCGATAACGCTATTCCCCAGCTGACTCAAGACATGGATGGTGTTTTAGAACACTACGGTATTTGTCCTCCTGCCGTTGGTGAGCAGCTATACAACAATTATGTTGCCAGCAAATCCGAAACCAATATCAATGACCTTCGCGCTAATTTGGAACTGTTAGTTTCTGAAGTTTCCAATTCAATGAATGACACCCTGACCGACACCTCCGCTTTTTCTGACATGATCGATAAAAGCTTCGAGGACTTGGCTCGTGTTGATAATGAAAGCCTATCTATTGATGAAGTCATGTCCTTAGTTCGACAGCTGGTGTCTGAATCCCGTCATATTCGTCACTCTACTCAGTTTTTAAACTCTCAGCTAAACTCTGCAACCTCAGAGATCACCAAGCTAAAAACCCAGTTAGTAGAAGTTCAGAAAGATGCGCTTTTCGATAGTACAACCACACTCTATAACCGTCGCTCTTTCGACCGTGACATAGAAACCCTGTGTGAAGCACAACAATCTTTGTGTCTGATTCTTCTCGATATCGACCACTTTAAAAATTTCAACGACACCTATGGCCACTTGTTTGGCGATATGGTGCTTAAAGCGATCGCTCGCAAGCTGAAGTTAAGTTGCCGTGAAGGTATTTCTGCCTATCGATTTGGTGGTGAAGAGTTCGCGCTGATTGTGCCTAACAAGTCTTTGCGTATTGCTCGTCAACTCGCTGATACCAATCGTCGCTCTCTAGAAAAGCTGTCGATTAAAGATCGCCGCAGTGGTCAACAAGTCGGCAGTATCACTGCATCGTTTGGTGTCGCTGAACTTGAACCCGGCGAATCAGCTCAATCGCTGATTGAACGTGCTGATAAGCTACTTTATGAAGCGAAATCACTTGGCCGTAACCGAGTCATGCCTTTGTAAAACACACCAACAATGCTCTTATCGACATATTAGTCGGCTCGTATTGAGACTAGAAAGCCCCAAAGTTCATTATCTTCGGGGCTTTTTTTCTTTAGTTGTATAAATTACTTTAGCTAACTAGGATTCACCGTTAGATCTGGAAGCAATAATTCAAGCAGTAGTCTTCACCACTCTTTGCTCTGAACTCTTTATCTTCACTGCATGCCTTTGGTTTACCCTTTGCGTCACCTTGAATCAAACTGATCCAGTGGCGCATCGCTGCAATGGTCTCTTCACGCATTGTGGTTGTTGCTTCCATTGGTGATTGGCCAAACGTGGTGCATGATTCCAACTGAATATCATCAATTTCTACTAGCTCAATACAACCTGTCCCTTTGTGGCAACCAAACATCACCTCTAGGTGGCTGCCACTGCCATCTCGAAACAAGATAGAGTCTGGGTCGTTCTTCTCACCCATGTACGCTACAAACTGCTTAGGGTGCTTCAGACCGCTGTGCTGACCGTCTTTAAAGTAAGCCATAATATGGCGGTAATCGACTACGTAGCTGGTTACGTCTTGATGTGAGCCATTCTCTAGTGGGAATAGTCGATCAAGCAGCTGCTTTGCTTTCACTTGCTTTTCAGTTTGCTGATTAGCATTGATTGTCTCCACGGCAAAGACAGCTTCAGCGATAAATGGCTTTGATTGTTTTTGGATTTCTGTTTTATCGAATGTAAGCATATTCATAGTCTTTCCCTCTTGACCAGTCCGGTGATAACCACCGATTTCTACAGCAAAAATGTGTCCTAGAGCAATTATTCCAAACTAACGTTTAATTTATTTGTCATTTTGTGAATTGCTTAGTTTGTAGATTAGCGCTTTTTTACATACAATTTCACAACAAAAATTTTACAATGTGAATTTTACAAATATGGCCTTGTCAAAAAGTTTAGTTCGTCAGTCACATTTCCTAGGTACGAAAATACGTAACCTAAGAAAACGTAACCATTTAACGATGGAAGACCTGTCTGCGCGTTGTATTAGAATCGACCCAGAATGTGCTCCTTCCGTTTCTTACCTTTCAATGATTGAACGTGGAAAGCGGGTTCCGAGCATCGATATGCTGGAAGTGATTGCACAGGTCTTTCAGAAGAATCCGACGTGGTTCCTCGACGACGAATCTGAACAACAAGCCATTGCTCCTGATAAGGGGAATCGTGGTGGGATAAGTGGCATGGCGCTCGAGCCGAGCTTCCTATTCTCAAACGACATCCTGCAAATTGCGATTCCTGAGATGCTGTCACAAACGGGCATTTCAGGCCGCCAGTTTGCGCACCTCTTGATTCGAGCACACCAAGAGAGCAACCAGAACCACTTCCCTGACCTTGAGCGCGCTGCGGAAGAAGTAGGCTTAAAACGTCTTAACCTCAGCGTAGAAGACCTGATAGACATCGCTAGAAGCCTAGGAATCAACATCCGCTGGGTGACGCGCACGCCGCAAGACGTCGTCGATGAGCTCGGAATTAACGCTAAGCAGTTAGTGACCTCCTTCTTTGAGCCTCCCGGTACTATCTTCTTAAACGAGATTCTTAAAGAGTATCCAACTCGTCTGAAATACGACCTTTCGGTTTATATCGGTCATTGCATTCTGCACAGCAAAGAAGGCCTAAAGAGTGTGTTGTCGGTCGGTAACAACAACACGTGGGACGACAACCAGGTATCAGGCTCTTCACAGCTCAACTCCCAAGATATTCTTCAAGCATGGCGAGACTTTGAATCCAGCTTCTTTGCTGGCGCACTTCTGTGCCCGAAAGTCCCGTTTAGGCAGCTACTTGACCGCACTGGTTACGAAATCGACGTTCACAAAAGAGCAGGGGTTTCCCCCTCTGTTGCGATGCGTCGAATGACTGTAGTATCGCCCTACCCTCACTGGCACTACTTTGATGCTTATGGGCCGGGGAAACTCAAGGCGGTATATCGCGGGAACGGGATTCCGCTACCTTGGGGAAATATGAGAACGGTCGCTGACCCATGTCAACATTGGGCTGTGTTCCGTCGATTATCAGAACCTCGAGCGGGAAGCTCGGCTCAAATCTCCATTTTGAACGTGGGTGATGAGCCAAGAATCTACTGCTGTGAATCCATCAATATGACGGATCCTGCGGGTAACAATCGTGTGTTGTGTGCTGGTATAGATCTCAACCCTGCGATTGATGCTCAAGGCGGTAATTCAAGAGACATAGCAGAGCAGCTTAAAGCGTCATGCGTTAACAATGGTGGCTCTGTGGCAATTCCGCGTAACATCAAGAAAGATCTCACGACAATAGCCAAGATTCTAAATATAAATTGGATTGAACGTGGGATTGAGACAGAGGCGAGGCTTATCTGCTCCAGAGGTGGAGAATGCCCACGCCAGCCAAGCTGTTACTCGAAGTGTGGTGAGTAAAAAGTAATAACAAAAAATAGAACCTAAAATTCAGGCAAAAAAAAACCAATCACAATAAGGGTGATTGGTCATATATTTTGTGTGAACAAAAAAGGTTCACTAACAACGTCAGTTGGCTAGGTGACCCTCGGCTTAAGAAGGGTCACCATTACTAATGCAGCATGCGTGCCAACTTTTAAAACACGTATTTACTACGCATCTGGACACGTATTGGCCGGATATCCTTGTTTGTTTTGCAAACTGGAATTGCAAATTGCAAAATTCAACAAAAACGCTAGTGATTATGTTGTTATTAATAAATCATTAAAGATTCATTACCCTTCCCAAAAATGCCATATTTCCCTTAGATTCAATCACTTTAAACAGCAATAAACCTCTCCCTAGGTTACTCAACATAAACGGCTACTCAACATCAACAATACCCCAAACAGCGCCCATAAAAAAACGCGAACATTGAGATTCAATATTCGCGCTTATTCGATTTCTATGACAGAAAGAACTTAACCCACCAGACGCCTTTTTATAAAGCGACTCCTGTTCATTGCTCTTTCAATATCTCAGAAAAGATTACTTCTGAGGAGCTGGCTTAGAACGGCTTCGAGACGGTTTGTTTGTCGAAGGTTTGTTGCTTGTCGGCTTATTTGACGACTTGCTTGGGCCGTAGCTACCGCCGTAACCAGACTTCTTAGGTTTGCCTGCAGGTTTACCCGCGTTATTTGGCTTACCAGTACCGTTAGATTTACCCGCGCTGCTAGGTTTGCTCAGAGTACTCTGAGAACCCGCGTTATTTGCAGCAGGTTTATTGCCCGCACTACCGCGCTTAAAGTTGCTACCGTTGTTTCTTACTGATTTATCTTCAGCTGTCGCGGCTGAGTTGTTTTCAGCCGGCTTCTTTCCAGACGTTGGCTTACGTTTTGGCGCTGAGCCATTGCCAGCTACATGACGCTTGTTCTTACCTGCTGGCTTGTGCCCGCGAGCGTTATCACCAGAACGTTGACCATCGGCATGCTCACGTGGCTGTTTTGCTTTCTTCGGCTTCTTAGGCTTGATTGGACGTGAATCCAAGCGAGACTCAGGCAACTTGTTTACTGGAGAGAAACCTTCCAGTTCACGACGCTCTAGCACTTGTTGAATCAGGCGTTCAATACCGAACAATTCACCCACTTCATCCGCACAAACCAATGAAATCGCTTTACCTACTTCACCAGCACGGCCAGTACGACCGATACGGTGTACATAGTCTTCTGATACATGAGGAAGATCGAAGTTAACTACTTGAGGCAGTTGTGGGATATCGATACCACGAGCAGCGATATCAGTTGCAACAAGTACTCGTACCTTACCTGTTTTGAAGTTCTCTAAGGCTTTAGTACGTGCACCTTGGCTCTTGTTACCATGGATAGGTGCAGCAGTGATGTCTTGCTCTTCAAGGAAGCGAGCAAGCTTGTTCGCACCGTGTTTCGTCTTGCTGAACACCAACACTTGTTGCCAATCGTTATCTTTGATTAGCTTCGCTAGCATTGCGCTCTTTTTCTTTTTGTCTACTGGGTAGATGCTTTGCTCAACCGTTTTTGCCGTCGAGTTTGCAGGGCTTACTGAAATCTCAACAGGATTGTTCACTAAGCCTTTCGCTAAGCTGCGGATATCATCAGAGAACGTCGCTGAGAACAGTAGGTTCTGACGCTTCTTAGGCAAGAAAGCTAAGATCTTACGAATATCGCGGATGAAACCCATGTCTAGCATGCGGTCCGCTTCATCTAGCACTAGGATTTCTAGTTGGTCAAAACGCACTGCATTTTGGTTGTATAGGTCAAGTAGACGACCAGGTGTTGCCACCAACACGTCACTACCTTTACGCAGTTTTTGCATCTGAGGGTTAATCTTCACACCACCAAACACTACCGTCGAAGTCAGCGGTAAGTTAATACCGTACTTCACTACGCTGCCATTCACTTGCGCAGCAAGCTCACGAGTTGGCGTTAGCACGAGCGCACGAACTTGGTTCTGACGTACGCGAGTACCTTTCGATAACATTTCAAGAATAGGTAGCGTGAAGCCTGCAGTTTTACCTGTACCTGTTTGAGCAGCGGCCATAACATCTTTGCCCGTTAGGACAGCTGGCACGGCTTTCTCTTGTATTGGTGATGGCTTATCGTAACCTTGTGCTTCAATAGCTTTAAGGATCGGTTCAGAAAGGCCAAGGGAGGTAAAACTCATAGATTATTTTCTCAGTTGAATAACATTTAGTATGAGCAACACGTTAAAAAGTGCGTTGCTTCAGCTTTTGCTCATCAAATACATTGATACGGAGCAAAGCGCGGTATTCTGAGGCTTTTCCCCCCATTCAGCAACTAAATTCTAATCGCAGCTAAAATTCAACCTAGATAACTTGTCGCTTCTGTTCGTACATTTTTTCATCAGCGGCTTTCAAGAGCGCATCGACATCATTGTAGTTACTATTGTGAATAACCCAACCCACACTGATTCTGAGATAAATAGAGTGCGCTTCGTACACAACTGGCGCCGAGCATATCGCCTTTCGTAGTTTAGTCACGATTGAAGATACGTGTTGATCATCGATGATGCGTGGCAACAAGACCAAGAACTCATCACCGCCTATCCTTGCAACGATATCTGAAACACGCAGCTCACTTCTTATGCGGTTAGCACACTCGATCAATACCTGATCGCCTGCCGCGTGACCATAAGTGTCGTTGATTGCTTTAAACCCATCGAGGTCGATATTTACAACAGCAAAGGTTCTCGCTCTCTGTTTTTGAGTGGTTTTGAAGGCCTGTTTGAGGCTGTACATGAAGTATCGACGATTCGGTAACATCGTTAGCTCATCATGCATAGAGCGGCTATCTGCAATCCGGTACAGACGATAAATAGTAAAGAAGGCAAACGCCAACACTAATATAATGGCGTAGCCTACCAGCCTTACCGCTTGGATTCGATACCAAGGCTCATCCATCAATACATGTTCGTTACCGGAGAGAGCAAGGTACCAACCCCCGTATGGGAAACTCACCTGTTCAGTGGCGAACGCATTATCGAACACATCCTGAGTGCCATAAAAGACAGCGCCATCTTTCCCTGAACTGTTTGCACCACGAATTGCTAATTCATACTTGTTCTCTATCTTGCCGATTCCAACATCTTCAAACAGCTCATCTAAACCGATAACAGCACTGGAGACACCCCAATAATCTTGATTGAAAGGCGGGTCTCGGAAGATCGGAGTGCGTGCAATGAGGGCTTGTCCACCTTGAAACAGCTCAAAAGGACCGGCAATAAAGGTGTTGCCAAGATTACGGGCTATCTCAACAGACTCCCATTGATTTGGGTGATCACGATAATTAATACCGAGAATCTGCTCATTACCTTCCATCGGGTAAACAAAATTTAGAATGTCGTCTTTGGCGAGTCCGATAAGTCGAATATGGAAGCCATCTTGAATGATATTCTCTGCAATCTTATCCCAATTTTTTACCTCTCCATCGGGGTTGATGGTCACTAAGGTCGAGAAATTATTGAGGATATACATATCTGACACGATCGCGGCTTCAATCCGAGAACGAATAATGGATAGTTGCTTTTTTGCCTCTGAATACGATTCGTTTTTAAGAAAAGTTAATTGCTTGGCATGAAAGAACTCAATTGCGCTTACTATCGCAAGAAAAAAAAGAAAAGCTACTACTCTGGCAGACCACTGCTTGCTAGAACCACTTGGCATTTACGAACCTCTAACACTATTGTTCTATATACTGCCTTATAACGGCTCATTTCTGGCTTATTGCTCCAGTATGCCGCTAAGTCATTAAAAATCCATACTAACGTCGACTATCTATCAAATATTGGGTGATCCATCACTTCAAACTTCTTTACTAAACGAATGGTTTAATCAAAAAGGGTTAGTGAACCTTATAAAGCTTACATTGTATTGACTCAACGCTTACATTAAAGGATTCATCAATGTTATTTTACATAGACTAATAATCAGCTTGGTACCTCACGACATGAAGTTAAAAACTATCACACTGTGTACATTGCTATCAGCCTCGGTTGCCGTTCACGCACAAGAAAACGTTCAAGCGCCAACCGCAGTGAACGTTCAATCCCAAGCAGATTCGCTCAATTCTCAAGAACAATCTTTCAAGCAATCTGCAGACCTAATTCGCACCACCTACGAAAGCCAGCTTTACACCCTGCCTGCATTCAAAGAAGGTCACTACGGGCTGCGCATGTATCGTCAAACATTAGACGATAAGTATTCAGCGGCGGTGTGGAGCGACATGGCTCGAGTGGCAAGCAAGCTCAGCACCCTGTCGAATGACGTTCAAACCATGGAACAAATCGTACTCTACTCAGAGAAGCGAGTTGCATCTTATATTGGTGATAACGATGAGCGCAGTATTCGACGCTACAACATCACCAAGCACATGCCTGAATACCTTTACCTTGGTGTTGACCTCCTAGGCTCTATGGCTCGTGCTAATGAATACGGTTTAGAGCACAAGAACGATGCTAAGCTGCGTGAGATCATTCGTCGCTATGACTTTTCACGATACGTGACCAACGAAGATATGGTGAAAGCGTGGGCGGCTCAACTCGCCAATCAAGTCTACTGGCTGCGCCAACTGGGTGAACAAGATGTCGTTGATGAGTTTGTCGAAACCTTCAAAAAAGCGTACCCAGACGATGAAGATAAGAAGCTTTCAAGTCAGCAATTTGGCAACAAACTCTACGGCATGACACACGTCATCTTTGGCGATTCCGAGTACTATCAGCATCAAGTGAGCGAGCAAGATCATCAATGGATCTACGATTACTTCAGAGAAAACATCGATACGATTCTGTTGCGTGCGAAAGAAGATGTGATTGCTGAGGTTGGATTGACCTTCTTACTGGCAGGTTTAGAAGATGACCCAGTTCTAGAGAAAACTCGACTCGCGATTCAAGCTTCTATCGATGAGAAACAAGGCATGATCCCTTCTATCACTGGTGATTTTGATCTTGAGTACGGTGAACACCGCAATGTGCTAGCAATCATGCTACTCGATTGGCAGCAAGTGAATGAAGCGCCGACCTATGAAGGCAACCCTAAGGTATTTACTAACATCCCTTACGGACTTATTAAAAACCAACCACCGAAGAACTAGCAGCATACCTAGCCTAGGTTGGTCATAGAACCCAAAAAGCCGCATACCTTTCAAGGCTGCGGCTTTTTGCTGTTTACTACGTCAGTACTCGTATCAAAAGTTGTTAATATCAAAACCTGCGTAAAGATAAAAACAAAGACGACATCAAGCTCCTGACACGGCTTTGTTCATCACTATCGTAAAATCCCCTTCTGCGTAGCCCTCCGTTAAAGAGACATCATCGCAGAGCGTTTTACAGAAACGATAGACACCTTGAGGGTGATAACTCATCAAGGTATTACGCGAAGGATACTGGCTTGAGTTGAGAAGATTAAAAATCACCGTCTGATTCGCCAGTTCATACATGCGAGTAATCATGTTTGTCAGATAATCAGAATCACGAGAGATGTAGTTCAGTGAACCACTAGCGATGACAATGTCGTGCGCCTCAAGGTTCATTTTGCTCATATCACCCGCCAAAAACTGACAACGATCTTCTGTGTAGTTTTGCTTCGCCTTCTTAAGAAAGCCTGCGTGTTGGTCAACGCCGGTATAAGATTGAATACGATAGATGCTGTCGAGCAGTTCAAACAGCTCGCCATAGCCGCAACCCAAATCTAAAACACTCTTCTTTTCGAAGTCCGCCGCACGAGCGATTACTTCAAAGCGACACAATTGACTCTCTTCGCTAGTCCAACCTAAAGCTTTAGCCTTGTCGCCATTCGAGCGGTTAGTTTGTTTCCGATGATAGCGATACACCTTCCAACGATCGAGCCAGTGCATTCAAATCAGCCCTACTTCAATGAACATCAGCACACCTTGATAAGATTAAGCTTTAGAACTTGAAGAAAAGAGCCCACCGATTTTATAACCGATCGCATAGCAAACCACGGCGACAGTAACAAACACCAATGCCGAGAAGAAATACGCTACAGACGCTGCGACACCAGCCCCCCACACCACGCTGAACACCAAACCGAGATAAGCCTCTTTTGGCCACTGGTAGATAGGAAACTGAGCGCCGCCAGCAATTAGGTAAACCATCGCAAACAAGCCAATGAAGGTAACAATAAGACCGATGAGAACGCGAATGTTCATGGAGAGACCCTTGATTAATTTAGCTTGGTTGCCATTGTTCCTAATCGAAAGCGGATATGCTTAGTCGGAACCGAATATTCTCAATCGAAATCGAATGTTCTTAATCGAAGCCGAATGTTATTAATCGCAACCTGATGATATTCAAGTATATCGGATAAAAGGAACTGGCTCTATTACTCTTCCGAGTGAGCTTTTACTCACGATAGACAAATCACAGTCGACGGCCAAAACCTGATTTCGCCTGATTAACAGGCACAAAAAAGCGGACACCCTCCTTACGTTAACTCCGTAAGTAAAGTGTCCGCTTTAACTGAATATAGCTTAAAGCAGGATGAAAATACCCGCTAAGCATGCACTCATTAGGTTTGCTAGCGTACCAGCAGCTACAGCTTTCAAACCTAAGTTTGCAACTTCAGCACGGCGCTCTGGTGCCATAACACCGATTGAACCTAACTGAATCGCGATAGAACCAATGTTAGCAAAGCCACATAGAGCAAAAGTCACGATCACTTGGCTGTGTTCAGATAACAGAGCTTTGTTCTCAACGAAGTCGATGAAAGCAACAAACTCGTTCATAACGATCTTCTGACCGATGTAAGAACCCGCCATCAATACTTCGTCACTTGGGATACCGATCAGCCATGCAAGAGGCGAGAACAGGTAACCAAAGATAGCTTGTAGCGTAATACCCGCAAAACCGAACGTTTCACCTAGGCTTTCTAGGCCAGTGTTGACCATCGCAATCACACTCACGAATGCAACCAACATAGTACCAACCGCTACCGCAACCTTCATACCGTTCATCGCGCCGCTTGCCAATGCATCAATCACGTTGCTTTGGTCAGCTTTATCTAGCTCAATGTGGTCGTAATCACTTGGTGTGCTGCGCTCAGGAACAATGATCTTCGCCATTAACAGACTGCCCGGAGCCGCCATAAAGCTTGCAGCGATAAGGTATTTAAGCTCAACACCAAGGCCAGCATAACCACCAAGTACACTACCCGCTACCGACGCCATACCACCTGCCATTACAGCAAACAGTTCCGAACGAGTCATAGACTTTAAAAAGGGACGAATAAGAAGAGGAGACTCACCCTGAGAAAGGAAGATATTACCTGTAGCAACCAGAGATTCAGCTTTACTTGTACCCAGCAGTTTTTGCACCGCTCCGCCCAAGATTTGAATCACTTTCTGCATAACGCCTAAATAATAGAGCGCAGAGATCAAAGCACTGAAGAAGATAATGATTGGAAGTACGCGAACCGCGAAAATGAAGCCTTCAGTAGCAAGGTCACCGAAAAGGAATGCGATACCAACGTCTGCAAAACCAAGCAAACTCGAAACGCCATTGCTTAGGCTTGTTAACGCCAGTTGTCCCCAAGGGAAATACAATACTAAGGCTGCAAAACCGATTTGAAGTAATAGTGCACGAGAGACCGTTTTCCAGTTAATTGAAGAACGACTTTCAGATAACAGGTACGCGCAAGCAATCAGTGCAAGAACACCGACAAAACCAAATAGAATATTCATAATGTGTCCTAGTAATCCTTAAAGAGTGAACATGAGCCAAGCAAATGACATCAAAGGAACAGGACAAAGAACCGCAAGCAAAACGCTACGCGATGAAGGAGCTAACAGGGTTAGCGAATGTAACAACGAGTTGTTCATGTAAAAAATCACCTTATACAAGCAGTGGAACGTAGCTGGTCCGGTCCGTGGGGTCATTCACATATCCATGTGACGGCTTGTATTGGCTAAGCACCGGCTTAAAACCGGAAGAGAAGTATAAACAGTTAAGTGAGACTTTCATCACATTTTTTAACGCAAACGATCGCGCGGTCATAAAGCGTACAAATCGAACTACTTCTCGCAATAATTCATTTTCCCAGCAAGAAATAATGCAAAAAAAAACATCATTAAAACAAAAAGCCACAGAGTGTGGCTTTTTCAAAATATGAGATCAAAGTGGGAATAACTAGTTTAGCAGGGCACTTTTCACTTCAGCATCTCGGAATATCTCTTCAAAACGCTGTTTGTAGATCAGTTGCATCTCATTGATGATTGCACCACCATCAGGTACATCATTCTCGCCTTGGAAATTTTTGCTGAGTAGCTTATTACCAGCTTCATCATAGATAATCACATTAACGTTGTACCAAGAGTTATCCGTAAATGCGTGGAAGTCATACTTCCACTCATTCAAGACAAACATCATCGATTTGTTGTCGAATGCTTTCATCTGCTCAGCAACCTTGGTGATATCCTCTTCAGGCGTCGTCTCAACCGACTCAACAGCTACTTGCTGTTTTTTCAAGCCTGCGACCAATCTGTCAGTCAAAAATTGAGACATTGGCTGCTGTGTCGCCGTGTTGTAGGTATAAGGAATACCTAACGAACTGCGAATAATTCCCTCAAATTTTGGCTCTTTATCATGATCGAGAACGTATGGTCTCTTATCGATTACAGCGACGGTCAACGCTTTTTCCTGTGGAACTTCATTGAGTTGAGGCGCACTTTGTTCTGCTGTTAATACCGTTGCACAACCAGAAAGCCCTAACGATACTGCAGCGAGCAGTAAACTGACGAGTTTTTTCATAGATTTACCTATCTTATTGTTTTGAATAGGCTGTTCTAACAAAAATCGACTTAATGAGTAAACATTCATAAAATCAATATTTTACATAATTGTTATTTATATAAATTCGCTCACACATCGGGTTAAATTTATTGAGTCATCAGTCAATAACAAGGGTTTGTAACGGAACGTTATGAAATGAACAGATTATGTTCAAGCTATCAAGCAAAAGCACAAGGACATCGGCGCGTACTATGTTCTGGCACCAAAAATTGCGATGCCTCATGCTCGCCCTGAAGATGGTGTGAACGAAGCATCACTGCAAGTAACGGTATTCAAAAAGGGTGTTGATTTAGAGTCAGAAGACAACGGTGACGTTTACCTTTCGATTACTCTGGCAGCGATGGACTCAGATAGCCACATCCATACGATTATGGCGCTATCAGAGTTGTTCCAAAATGATAATGACATTGATGCCATCATCGCAGCGGAAACTGAGCAAGCGATCATCGAGATCTTAAAGCGATACTAATCTCGATCTAAAAATCCTGATAAGCCCCCATTAAAAAAAGCGATAGCCTCGGCTATCGCTTTTCTGTTTCTGGTGTTTAGTCATTTCGACCGAGTATGAGTTTAGGCGTCACACCTCGAAAGCATTCAGTGGCGTTAAAACGCGTACATTCGTTTGTCTGTCGATAATTCAAAGCAATATTGCGCGTGTTTATTAAGGCACTCAAATACTTCTCGATCCAACTTAAAGTTATCAACGTGGTCCCTCAAAATAGCGAGAGTCTCTTCTAACGTCATGCCTCCACGATAAGGTCGAGACTGAGTTAGCGCTTGAAACACATCCACCACAGCAACAATTCGACTGGGTTGATCCAACTCTTCCGCCGTTTTTCCCATTGGGTAACCCGAACCATCTAACCTTTCATGGTGATTAGATGCCCACTGACAAACCTGAGGTGAACTGAACAACTCCTGCAATGCGAATCGAGTGTCCGTTGCATGGCGTTTAATACAGCAATACTCTTCTTCAGTGAGTAAATCCGGCTTATGCAGAATGTCATTAGGGGTTTGCAGTTTACCGATATCATGGACTAACCCAGCCAGATAGAGTTTGCGCTGAGTGGTGTAGGAATAACCCAGCTGTTTGGCGAGGTATTCTGAAAGCTGCCCAACCTTTAAAGAGTGCTTAAAGGTAAACGAACTTTTGGTATCAACAACATTGGCGATAAACTCGGCAAAGGCCACCGTCTCATCCAGCGACATTTGCTGGGAGAAAAATGGCACAGGTTCAAAGTTATCCCTCATGTTCTCGATGTATGGAATCTCCATAGAAAACCAGAAGTCATCCAAATCAACCAACTCGCACATGTGTTGCACAAGGTTGGTTTCGAACATCTCATCCGCTTGTTCAGTCAAACGTTCAATGATGCTCGCTTTGCCATCTGGTGTTAGGTTTCCATAACGATCAGAAGAGGTTATGCCGTATAGATAATCGACTCTATCGGCAAGCATCACGATGGCAGCTAGTTCTCTTTCTAACTCGCTGATATGAATAGCCCTTAGCTCAGACCACGGAGTATGGTGATAAAGAACCGGCTTAGCAAATATAGAAAGAACTGGGCACTCTTTTAAGATTTGGTAGCCCTTTTGACAATGGTGATAGCTTGAGTCAGGTACAAACCCAGACGTTAAACTGAGCTGTTCATCAATTTGCGAGACACCACAGTCGTGAATCAAGCCTAACGAAAACGCGAGCTGCGCTTGCTCTTCTTCCCACCCCACACTCAGAGCACATCGATACGCGATATAGCCCACTCTCTGTCCATGATTTTTACTTTCGAAACCGACGTTATCAAGCGCCTTAGCAATACCGAATAGAGCCTTCCTTAAGTCCACGGTCACGTCCTGGCAATGTTGATTCATTATTTAAGCCTAGCATTTTTATATTTTTTATATATTTAGGCCGCTAATACTAATGCATAGCTAATTGATTATATACACAACTATTGTAAGGTTTAATGAGTTTCGTGATAGAACCAACGTATCACGAAAAATCCGTGCTACAAATGGTTGCATATTAAAAATCATGCGACATTATAGCCTGCCGACTAAGATTCGCTTAAATAAGCAGCCATAAGAAAAGGAAAGACATGTTTAAAACGGTTATCGACAACGAACTCTCCATCGCATTGGTTGAAGAGAGCTTCGCTTCTCACTACGCGGACATCTCACAAAACCAGAATGAGTACCTAAGCCAATGGCTCGTGTGGCCGCCACATTGTAAAACCGAGCAAGACTTTAGGATCTTCATCCAACGCTCGCTACACGATTATGCGGAAGGGAAAAGCATGACCTGTGCGATCGTGTATCAAGACAAGGTCGTCGGTAACTGCAGTTTCAATACTATTGATCATGATAAGCAAAAGGTGACGATAGGTTATTGGTTATCTGAGACATACCAAGGAAAGGGGATTGTGACGCGCGTTGTCCAGAAGCTGATTGATATTGCTTTCAATGAGTTAGATATGGAAAAGGTAGAGATATCAGCCGCAACCGGTAACCAAAGCAGCCGTAAGGTTTGTGAGCGCTTACATTTCACGTTAGAAGGTATCATCACGCGTAACGAAAACTTGAATGGTCGCATCATTGACCACGCTATTTATGGCCTTCATCGCTCTAAGCTCTAAGCTCTAAGCTCTAGGCTCTAGGCTCTAGGCTCTAGGCTCTAGGCAGTAGTAACTAAGAAGTCACTAGCTTGTAAATCGGAATATGAAAAAGCCACGGTATTAGTCGGTGGCTTTGTTATTTGACGAGCCTGAAGAGTTCTTAAAGCTACAGTTTATGCGATCTTAGGAATCACGATACTGAACTTGGCACCACCATGGTTGCTGTCGTCGATTTTGATATCCCAAGAAAGTTTTTTAGCCGCCGATAGAGCAATCGCGAGGCCCAACCCCAATCCACCGTTGGTCGACGTTCTGCTTGAGTCTAGTCGAGAGAACGGAAGGAATACCTCATCACGCCTATTCTCTGGTATTCCAGAACCATTGTCTTCAATCACCACCAGCCAGTTTTCTGAGTTCTCATCCAGCGTCATCCACACTTTGTCTTGTGTGTAATTACCCGCATTCTTGAGAACGTTATCGAACACCAAGCGTGCCATTGAGCAATCACACTTAATATTGCACTCTAGCTGTACCTTAGATTCAAAGGTGGCATTGTCTAGTTTCGAGTAACGAATTCTGTCTAGGCAATACTCACGAAGATCGGAGGTCACTTTAACGAGCTCAAAGAAAGAGTTATCCATGACATTCAACTTCGACAGCATGATGATTTCTGACGTGAGCTCGTTGATATCCTCAATGTAGGTATCAATGTCATCGAAAAGAACCTGATGATTATCGGGGGCTCCCCTTCTTAGGATATCGGTCGCCAGTTGAATACGACTTAGCGGAGTTCGTACTTCGTGTGGGATAGCTTGAGCGAAAATATGACTTTGTTTTACTTTGCTTTCGATCTCTTCAGCCATGAAGTTAAAACTGCTGGCCAAATCAGAAACAGGATGGATGTCGTCCATGTCAGATCGAGTACTAAGCTTGCCCTTACCAAACTGTTTCTGCTTCTCGACGAGCAACTCTATTCTTTCTTGAAAACGCCTCACAGGTAAGTAAACACTTACTCCAATCGCCACAATCACAGCCAACAACAGCCCTAACAAAAAGTGTCGTTCTGAGTCTTCGTACCATTCAATGTCAGGAGAGAAAAAGTCCCCTACCTCACTGAACCCAAAACTGAATTTAGAGTTTGGTAGCTGAAACACGGTCGAATAGAGGTTGTCATCACTTAGATATATCGGCACACCGTTTAAGGTTGTGTATAACTCACATTGTTGGCAAGGCGCCTCGCCCGACCAATTCTCCAACAGGCGTAAATTGAAGATATAAAATTGTTGGTAGCCTGTTCTATCGAGCTCTTTATAGAGTGAGTTTTCTTGATTGTGTTGACGAACATACTGCTCCGCAAAGTAGATGCCATCATTGAGGAAGGTTTCGATCTCGGTGCGTCGCATGTGCCCCTCACCAAGGTTCAAGAACAAAAATATCGTTGCCGACATCCCAGTCACAATCCCAAGGTATAAGCGAGCAAACATCGAAACCGAGCGAAGCTTCGTAGCAATGAACTTACGCAACCAGCATGTACCCCTTGTTGCGAACCGTACGAATCAACTGTTTGTCTTTTGCGTGAATGCGCAGCTTTCGGCGTAACCCAGACACGCGCATATCAATCGAGCGGTCGTTGAACGCGTAATCTATCCCTCTAAATAACTGACAGCACTGGTCTCGAGTCACGACCTGACAGATGTTATTAACGAGAAGGTTTAAGATTTCAAATTCAGCAGAAGTAAGCTTGAGGTTTTGGCCGTAGAGCGTGGCACTTTGAGCAGAGCTGTTGATTACAATATCGCACTGTTTTTCAGCCGTAGTTTCTTGCGCAGTTTTTACGGGAGTCGCTCGACGCAATAACGCTTCAATTCGCGCTAACAAGGCATGGCCACGAATCGGTTTGGCAACGTAATCGTCCGCACCAAATTTAAACAAGCTGACCTCGCTCATTTCATCGGCGGAAGCCGTTAGCACTAAAATCATTCCATTGTAAAACTCACGGGCTTGACGGCAAATTTGCGCGCCGCTCATCCCTGGAAGCATCAAGTCCAACAGCACTAAATCAGGTTCAATACTACGGATCGCTTCAAGTGCCAAGTTCCCTTCATGAACAACGCTAACATTGTAACCTTCAGCTTCGAGGTAAAGCGTCGTTAGACGAGCTATCTCTTGGTCATCTTCAACAATGAGCACTTTGGTTTTCGACATTCCTATCACCAGTATTTATTAAAAGCGAAGGCAGTATATATACTGGTCATAGATCATCAATATTGGAATCAGAGCCCTACATTTACCGTACGCAAAACATAGTAATCACTTTTGTACATACACGTTTACAGAATAGAGAACCAACAACCGGTGCGCCTTGGTTTATCAAGGTTTCCTCCTTCAGAGCACACCATTTTGATGTGCAAGGAAAGTGGCTCTTTGATAAAAGCGAACTGCTGCTAAACCTAGCCTGTACAACAAAGCAAAAAGAGAAGCTGATAAAAGCCAGATACAACGCAGAACACGACTGTTTAACGGAGCTTTATAATCGCCGTGGGATCAGCAACCTTCTAGAAACCAGCATTGCCTATCGCTCACCGTTTGAATTGATGTTTGTCGACCTTGATGGCTTCAAATTAGTTAATGACACTTATGGGCACACTGTCGGAGACCAACTACTCAAACGGGTTGGTGAACGCCTTAAACAGTTGGTTGATGAGAAATGCATGATAGGGCGATTTGGTGGCGACGAATTCATTGTGATTGCCCACACCTGCCGAAATCAAAATATCCCACTACTTTGCTCTCGCATCATTGATGCCTTAAACCGAAGTTTCCATATCAGAGGCATCGGCAGTTTATCTGTCGGTTGCAGCATAGGTACCGCGCATTTCCCTGATAACGCGGTTGACCAAGAAACATTGCTAAAGCAAGCGGGTATGGCGATGCATCTTGCAAAAGCGAATGGTCGAAACCGCTTCCAAACGTTTACCCCAGACTTAGCACAAACCCTGCATCGCAAAGTAGAGATCCGCCATCGACTGGCACGCGCCATAGAAAACGACGATCTCAACCTTCACTACCAACCGATCATGAACACCAACAGCGACAAGGTGAAAGGGTTTGAAGCCTTGCTTCGATGGTCAGACAAAGAGCTAGGTAACATAGGCCCTGATGAGTTTATTAGCTTAGCGGAGGAGACGGGGCAGATTGTACCGCTCGGGAAATGGGTTCTGAACTCTGCACTCAAACAGCTATCGATATGGCAACGTGAGTTTGATAGTGAGTTGATGATGAGTATCAATATTTCGAGTATTCAGATGCACGCGACCTTTGCCGAGCAGCTATTAGCAATGTTGAACTTCTACAATATCCAACCTCAAAGCATCGCCCTTGAGATCACCGAATCTTCCATGATCTTCAAGCATGGTGAAGTCAGGCAAGCGTTAAGCGATATTTCTAAATTGGGCGTAGAGCTTCACCTTGATGACTTTGGCACAGGCTACTCGTCACTGTCGATGTTGCATGACTTACCGATTAGCACCGTGAAACTCGATAAAAGCTTCGTCCACGGTTCACACAAAGGGAGCAAAGCGATTGTCCAAGCCACCCATGCTATCTGTGAAAAATTGGGGCTAAAAGTGGTTGCTGAAGGTGTCGAAACCGAAACGCAAAAAGCGTTCTTAATCGATTGTGGATACCAGTATCTTCAGGGATTTTTATTTAGTAAACCAATTCCCTCAAATGAAGTCGAAAGTCAGTTTTTGAATGGTCGACAATCCTACAATTAAAGACTTATTTATCAATAAATTAAGTCGTTTGAATGCTTCCTAAACAATCGGCTGCTGTGGGTGTGTACGCTTACGTATGCTTACATAGCGTTTAACAGTAAGAGGAAATAATTAAGCTATTGTTTATAAAGAAAATTACTTAGAAATTCACACAATAAAACACCAAACCATTATACCCACTAACTGTAATGACTTTGGTATTTAGATTACCCTCATTCCGTCCCTTTAGCAGAGCAAATAATCGGTAACCATGAACAGACAAAACGGCTTCACTCTTTTAGAACTCATCATCTCTGTATTAATTTTAGCGATCGTTTCGGCGACAGCTATGGTCAAGTTCTTAGACGTTCAAGGAAGTGCTCGGGCGAGTAAAATACATGATGTGGCTGGTAACCTACGTACCGGTATCGATATGATCTACGCCAAGTCTGCGATTGCTGGCGTTGAGGGAGAGTGCAACTATGTAGAAAAAACGGAAATTGAAACCTACTACGTCTGTCATGGTTACCCAATAGCTTATGTGGATTCACTAAGAAGACTGCTCAATATCGACAGAACAGAGCTTCACGTGATCAACAAAGAAGTCGATCCTGGCAGCAATGCCGAAAGAGTAGCTGCTATCTCTTTTGACGCAGATAACTACACCTATTCACCTGAAGGTGACTTTTGTCAGGTACTCTATCAACCAGAAAAAGAACCTCAAATCGTCGTACTTGATGGCGCATGTTAAATATTCAACGATTTTACTCATTCAGAAGTTAGAGCTAAGCCATCGAGACAGTTCTTTGAATATCATGTGGTTACGATAAATTTGTTCAAAAATAATACGAATAGGGTTAAGTTGTTGCTACTTACATCTTTAAGTGCTGTTTACGTTATAACATGAACTTAATTCATATCTTATTTTTTATAATTGGACTGTAAAGATCTACATAGGTGCATGTCTGATATAGATATCAACAGTATTTTGGTTAAACACCTTTCGTAAATAGATAGGTATAAATATATAAATAAAATAGCATCCTCGTGCTATCTAAAACTTCCCACCTAAAAATTTCATTATTTAATAAGACGTAATAATACAAATAAAGAAAACTCAAAATACAATATTATCAATGCCATCATCTAGCCATATAATTCAATTACTAAAATCATGTCTCAATTAAATTATATTAATATCACATAAAATGACATAATTTAATTTTATCATGAAAAATTCTGATAAATCTCACACATCGATAAACCGAATAAATACCATCAGAAGCTACATTAGAAACCTCTAAATCCAGTCGCTAAACCTACCGCGTAGAAGCTGTGAAATGGATAAATACCAAAACAAATGGATAAATCCCCCTTACCCCTTGTAAATCATTGGCTTTCATTTATAAATTCAACTTTTGGGTGAACATCTCCATAACCTTTCATTAAAGCCCAAATTCTGCGATTAGTATCAACATCTTGAGATAAAATGGTGACATTTTGGTTATATTATTTAGATCGAACTCTTGTGTTGAATGAAAATCCCAGCCATCACATATCCATCACACAAATATAATAACTATCGCTTAGGAGTTAAGCTATGCACTGTTCTTTCAATATAAATAACAATAATGAGAGCTTGCAACTAATCTACAATGAAGAAAAAATATACATAAAAAGAGACAGTAATAAGATATCAGAGGAAACTCTTAATAGTAAAGAGAGTTTTGTTTTCAAATACCTTATTGAACACTCGTCAATATCAAACCCTCAATCTGCACGAGATGTTGAAGAATCTTTTAAATTACACTTTGACGAAGAGTTTAGCTTATACGCGTTAAAAAATATTATTGCTTCTATAAGAAAGAAATATCGAAGCTTATGTAAGAAAGCGAAGGTAGATAATAATAGCGAACTTATCTCTAACCTTTATAAGGTAGGTTACTTTATCGATCTCGATAAAAGCTCAACCAACCGTATCGCACCTAAGTACGACATCAACCAGTTCAAGCCCAGCCAGTTCGAGATGTTGAAACTGATGTTCAACACCTATCATCGAGAGCTGATTAAGGCTCTGATAGCCGTGTTCACCATCTCTTCCTTTTTCCTATTCGTTGTCTACTTTTCCCAAATCCTTTATACGACGAAGATTGCGAATGAATACAGTGAGAACACCAAACACATTGCCGCAGAAGTCATGGACTACGGTTGCGATAGCCACGGGGCTGTGCACTCGCTAAGGCACTCGCTCAACCTTGATTCTGTCGTCATGACCACACCTTATGACTCCTGCTATATCTCTAAAACACGTTCTAAGATGATAGAGCTCAATCAATTAGACGACTTCTACGATAGTGCTGACTTTGCCTATTCACGCTTCATGGATACCGAGCACGACATTGAGATGGTTGCTCGAATATCTAAACGATCTATCGAAGCTCGATACAAGAACTCACTATTGCCTCTATTAGTCGATTCGATTTCCATCCAGAAGAATGGTTACCACATCTTAAACCTTGGCGAAGAGAGTAAATCTATCTATCAAACCTCCCTACCAACGGGTGCAACCATCACCTTCTACAGTGACGACATTGTTGCACTATGGATTGCGCTTTCTCTGATACTCGCCACCCTGCTTTATCGCTCCTATATTCTGGGTTTCGTGATCTACCTGTTTCGTTGGAAACACATCTCCTTTGAAGAAGAGCCGATCATCAACACCGAAGACAACTGCGTTCTCTACTACGAGTTGTTATCTCGTGTGCGTAACGTTGGCGTTTTAAGCTTCATCAACACCATGAGACGCACCAATTTACTCACCTTTCATACTATTTTACTCATCGAGACAGTCAGAAAAGCGAAGTTAAACAACAGCCATGAGATCTATGGTGTCAACGTGTGTCCGAGTGCTTTGGTAGGGTCGAACTTCGCAAGGCTCAGAGAGCATTTAGCCGCGATGGAAGCGAATGAGTTTGTCGTAGAGATTACTGAATATTCGAACATTGGCTATGGGTGTGAGGTTATCGATAACATTAAGGATATCAAAAAGCTTGGTATCACTATCGCTCTGGATGACTTTGGTACGGGCAATAACAACATCGAAATCATCAATGTTATCTCTCCGGCCTATCTAAAACTGGATCGTTGCTTTGTTAAGGATATCGAGTCAGGAGAGCATCATCAGGGTGTATTGCTCAATATCTCGGAGATTGGACGCCTATCAAATATCACAATGATTTATGAAGGTGTCGAGACGCGTAGGCAGCAATATATCTTGTGTCAGTTAGGCTACAACTTACATCAAGGTTACCTATATAGCCGGCCTAATGACTCAAAGGAGCAATAGGCCCAGCCTAATAGAAATCTTGATCAGCAACCATTCCCTATTCAAATAATCATCGCTTATACAGCTGCTTGAGAGCCCACAAGGATGTAGGCTTCAAGTGCCCTCCCCACCAAACGTGCTTTATCTAAACATAAAAATACCCGATGCACTTTCATAAAATCCTTGCCAACTCGAATAAATAGGTTAGTGTTATACACATGTATATCACCATGCAGTTTTAATTATGACCGAATGGAAAGACGACCAGCCGATCTTTAGGCAGCTTGCCGCCAAGATCAGTGACCAAATTCTTCAGGGTGTTTGGCTAGAGCTACAAGCATTGCCCTCTGTGCGTGCGGTTGCCGCCGATCTCAAGATCAACCACCTTACTGTCATGAAAAGCTACCAGTTACTGGTGGATGAAGGCTTGGTAGAGAAAAAACGCGGCCAAGGCATGTATGTGGCCGAAGGGGCACTTCAAAAATTGAAAGAGTCTGCACACCAATCATTCATCAACACACAGATCCCAGCCATCGCTGAGACGCTAGGCATCATTGATATGAGTGTCGAAGAACTCGTGAAACAGCTAGCACAACATATAAAGGACAAGTCATGAGTACTTTACTTTCCGTGAAAAACGTAACCAAAACCTATTCAAATCAAGTGGGTGTCGAAAACATCAGCTTTGAGTTAAAGCCAGGGCAAGTACTTGGTCTGCTTGGCCACAATGGCGCGGGTAAATCGACTCTGATCAAATCACTGCTTGGTGGACACAACTATCAAGGTGAGATTGAAGTAAACGGCTACCACCCTATCCACCAGCACGCAGAGCTCATGCAGCACTTGTCGTACATCTCAGATGTTAACGTGTTACCAGAGTGGATGACGGTTAAACAACTGCTTCGATACACACAAGGTGTGCACCCTAGCTTCAACAAGCAAAAAGCAGAACAGACGTTAAGCAGCACCAATATTAAGTTGTCTTCTACTATCAAGCAGCTTTCTAAAGGGATGAAAGTACAACTTCACCTTGCGATCATCATCGCGACTGACACTCAAGTGTTGATCTTAGATGAGCCTACACTGGGCTTAGATTTGCTGTATCGCGATACTTTTTATCGCCACCTACTAGAATGGTTCCACGACGGCGAACGCGCCATGATCATTGCAAGCCATGAGGTTTCAGAAATTGAACACCTATTAACGGATGTACTGATTTTGAAGCAAGGTCATTGTGTACTGCAAAAAAGCATGGAAGACATCGAGAGCGACTATTTCATTATTGAAGTCGCAAACAACCATTCAAGCGAGATTCAGAAACTCAACCCACTGACCTCACAATCAGGGCTAGGAACGACTAAGTGGTTATTGGAAGGTCAATACAAAGCGCAGGTTGAATCACAGGGTAACATCTATAACGTTGGTCTCGCAGATCTATTCCTTGCAACACAGACGGAGAAGGCATAATGCATCCAAGTTTTTACATGCTAGAAAAAGAACTCATCGAGCACAAAGTTAACACTCGATTGCCTCTGTTTGTCGCGTTATGTGGTTTCTTACTGTTCGTTGGTCTGTTCTTTAATGGCGCAGCACAACATGAGTTTTTCTTTGAAATGCAAGTGAACGGTGACGTGAGCGACATCCACAGAGAGTTCGCACAAGATCTCAACTCAGTGATCTACTTTGGCGCGGGCCTTATTTCACTGATCCTGTCGACGCTATATATCCCTAAAACGCTGCGTAAAGAGCGCCAAGAAGGCAGTTCGATGTTTTGGAGAAGTATGCCGGTATCTAACGCAATGACTCACGGCGTGAAACTCGGCTTCGGTTTAGTGGTTATTCCGGCTATCTGTGCATTGTTAGTACTGTTCGCAGATTTTCTATTCTGGATATTGAACGTCTCAAGTGAACAACAACTGGCGCTATTAGTTGAGCAGCAATCTCTGTTTTATGTGCTGAGCAACTGGGTCGTGTTTTTTGGACGAATGATGTTAGTTGCACTGGTTTTATTGCCACTGGCAACCGTCACTCTAGCGATTTCGCAGCTGGTAAACTCTCCACTGCTTGTCATTTTCATCTCAAGCTATGCGATTAAGTTCCTCTCTGTCGCCGTGTTTGGGTTCTATGGCATCAATGACTTCCTATCTCTCATCGCGTCATTGCCAATGAATGTGCTCATAGCAAGCAACCCATTAAGTGCGATTGCAGAAGCGCCGATTTTATCTTTAGGTATTTACGCACTGATCGGTGTTGGTGGCTATCTACTGAGCCTAAAGCTAAATAGAACGGACGATGTGAGCTTAAAGACGCTGTTCCAACGTTAGAGTCTATCCTAAGCACGAGCCTTTATCGGGCAGTCACATCAGATATCAAAATCTAAATCAAAGCTTCTGAGAAATCGGGAGCTTTTTTATTATCAAGACGTTAACGAGTACAGGGATGCGATAACAAGGAACAAGGAACAAGGAACAAGGAACAAGGAACAAGGAACAAGCTTTAGTTTGGGGTAACAGGTTTAACAAACGAAGATAAACTTAGAGGAGGTATTAATGAGCTGACATTGAATTGCATTGTTGTTAATGCCTGCCAGCTCTTTGGGGATGATTTCGTTAGTCGCCGACCAGATGAAGGTCCTTGAGAGTGCTAATGAAATCAGTTTGTTGCGTTTTACATTTGATTAAGCTTTTCAGCTTTTAAAGCTCTACGATTAAAGCTTATTTCTTTGATGCTTCTTTTGACGTGTCTTTCCAGTATTGGATACGAACGCGATGAAGCTGTGCTCTTCTCATTTTTTTCATAAGGGATATTTCCTTTTCTTTAACTGCTCTTCATGAGCTATTTTTATTGCCAACCATTCGAATCTAACGGTGTTTGATGTCCAGATCAATGATACAAATCACAAAATTTATAGAGTTTTGAGTACCATTTACATCAAAGTATGACCTAGATATCAACTATGGCTCAATTCAATCCTATGAGCCGCTCTTCAAAATTAAGGTTAGTTCTCTCAGATGACAAATTCATTTCAGTATCAATACAGTTCAATGATACTAATTTAATAGACCGGACCAACGCGGATTTAGTTCCAACGTCTTATTTTTTATTGCTCACATCGCCCCTAAAGTTACGCTGTAACCAAAGATGTATTCAATGTGAACAATTAATCGCCACATTAGCCTATACGTCACAACATCAAAATGGGATTATGTTTGTAACGGGTAAAGCTTTTTATAGAAAAAAGCCGTAGTGGACAAAATTAAATAGACGTAATTAAATGGACGTAATTATGAGTAAAGTAATTCTGCAAGGGCATATTCTAGTGCCAGACAACGACCTAAAAGCCGTCACACAAGCCTTGATTGTACACAAAGAACTGACACTGGAAGAACCTGGTTGTATCGTGTTTCGAGTCAGTCAAAGCACGCTTCAACCTAATCGCTTTGAAGTGTATGAAGAATTCACTAGCCGAGAAGCATTCGAAATGCACCAACAGCGAGTAAAAGCCTCTGAATGGGGTGAAATCTCCCAGAACGTGACACGTCACTACCAAGTCACCGACGTTCCGACATCATAATGATACATCCGCTAGCCAAACGCATCGTCACGTTGATCAAACAAGATCCCTTACGAATGAAGGTTTTAGACTGTGTCGCTCAGTTGGATTTGCCGCAGTGTTATGTCGCTGCGGGCTTTGTGAGAAACCTCGTTTGGGATCACCAGCATGGTTATGCCTCCCCGACTCCATTCAATGATATTGATGTGATCTACTTTGATCCCATTGACACCTCTTACGAATCGGATCTTAGATACGAGGCTCAGCTTAAACAACGGTTACCCGAACTGAATTGGCAAGTTCGCAATCAAGCCTACATGCACACTAGAAATGGGGATGAACCTTACCAAGGCTCATTGGATGCGATGAGTTATTGGCCAGAGAAAGAAACCGCCGTCGCCGTGAAACAAAGCCTCCATGGAAACATCGAGTGTATTTCTGCCTTTGGCTTAGAGAGTTTGTTTGATTTGCAAATCACACCCAATCCAAAGCGTAGCCGAGATATCTTTGATCAAAGAGTACAATCCAAGAACTGGCTGACCCAGTGGCCCAAGTTAACGATTAGTCGCAGTGAACTAGCTTTCGAATTCAAACGCTAAAACCATTGACTAAAATCCCAATCAGATCGAACATGCCCCACTTGTTAGCTTATTAACTTATTAGCTTAGTAAGTTAGTTAGTTAGTAACTAACCAACTCATCAACCGCGCGTGGCGACTAGCTGCTACGCTCTCTCGTCATACTGAGTAACGACCATGAACCAACAATACATGCTGCAAGCACTCGAAGCTTCGCGCCAAGCCCTACCCGATTGCCAACCAAACCCGCCTGTGGGTTGTATTTTGGTGAAGAACGATAAGGTGGTGTCTGTTGGATATACGCAAAAGGTCGGTGGAAACCACGCCGAGGTTGAAGCACTGAATAGCTATGACAGCGAAACGGACGGAGAAATGGAAGGCGTTACCGCTTACGTAACTCTAGAGCCATGTTCATTTGTTGGCAGAACACCCGCTTGTGCCAATACATTGGTTAAAGCAGGTGTAAAACACGTAGTAATGGCGATGCTAGACCCAGACCCTCGCAATAATGGTCGTGGTGTGGTGATACTTGAATCACACGGAGTGAAAGTGGATGTAGGACTATGCCAAGAACAAGTGAGCGCCTTTTTAACCCCTTACCTTGGTAAGTCCTAGATCTAAACAGCCAGTATTAGTTCAATTTCACTCGGTAAAGCGGATTAACTGGCTTATCGACAAAATACGACCAGATATGATCGTAGACGGCATGTTGGTTAGGGAATGGCGCCAACGCTTTTGCCTCTTCTAAATTGCACCAACGATACTCGGTATGCTCGTCATTCAGTTCAATCGCTTGGTTGGGTGGGCATAGCACTGCAAAGACCGGGATTAGCTGAATTACATTCACGTGCGCCTCGTAAAACTGCTCCAGAAACTGCGCGTTATACAAAGCTTCCACTTTAATTTGGGTCTCTTCTTCAAATTCGCGCACGATAGCCTGCCAACCTGTTTCGCCCGCTTCAATCGAGCCTGCGACATGGCACCAAAATTCGCCTTTCACACGCTTCATTAATAGCATTTTCATTTGTCCGTCGATCTCTGAAAGAGCGACACCAGCTACGATGGTAGTATTGAGTGGAATCATCACGTTACCTTAGGTTGAATAAGAGGGCGGCAAGGCTACCACCCTTCACTTGTTAAGTTACCTTCTCTGATTAGAAACGAGAAGTCACTCATCAATTCATGAAGTTCAAGCCATAACTCATGGGTTCAGTGTTAACCGTCTCGCTTAGCTATCCAGTAATAGAACCATTTCTTATTTGAGGCGTATTTCGATAAAGAGTAGAATCGCCGCCTTGTACTGTGTTTAAAGCCTTTAAACATAAACAGTAGACTCACAACCATTTATCACCACGATATAAGTATTAATACGACTATGCACTCATCAAAACCAACGCACGACTCAGAAAACAACCATACTCCTGAGCATTGCTTCACTCGTTTTCAACAGCCGATCGAGTCATATTCGTTGCCTGAGCGTTTCACCTTCCCGTTCTATTATGAACCACACGCACTGTGTGAAATCGCTTCTCATCAGCTTCAACAATATCTAGAAACACAAACCGACTGGCAGCATGACTTTGGACTAGATTCTGACGCTGGTCGCGGCAAAATGTTTGGTGTGTTACTGGTGAAAAGCCCTGAAGGTGAGCTTGGTTACTTCTCTGCTTTCTCTGGAAAAATCGCCGACCAAAACCTACTGCCCCATTTTGTGCCACCCGTATTCGACATGTTGAGCAGCGACAGCTTTTTCCATCAAGACACAGCCGACATGATGGCTGTGAATGCGAAATTTAAAGCGCTGCAAGCAAACGCTGATTACCTTGAACTGTGCGAGCAACTGGCACAACAAAAAGCGCAAGCTGAACAAGAGATTGAAGCTCAACGGCTATTGATTATTGAAGGCCGAAAAACGCGTAAAGAACAACGTGAACAAGGTAAAGAAAACCTTGATGAGCAAGCCTTCGAACAACTGAACAATGAGCTAAACAAAGCCAGTGTTGCCGACAAGAACCAGCAGAAGTACCTAAAACTCAACTGGGAACAGACTCTGCAAGTGTTGCAGGCTAAAGTTGATGTGTTCACCACTCAACTGGCTGAGCTAAAAGAGCAAAGAGCACACCTTTCTCATCAACTTCAACACAAGTTGTTTTCACAATACGCTTTCCAAAATGCAGAAGGAAACGTTGAAGACCTTAACCAGATCTTTGAAAACACGCCAAACAAGATACCACCAGCTGGCTCAGGTGAATGTGCCGCACCCAAGCTTTTGCAATACGCGTATTTAAACGGTTACACACCATTGGCACTGGCTGAATTTTGGTGGGGTCGATCACCGAAATCGGAAATCCGTAAACACAAGAAATACTACGCGTCTTGCCAAAGTAAATGTGTACCGATTTTAGGTCACATGATGAAAGGCTTAGAAGTCGATCCCAACCCATTGCTAGAGAACCCAGCAGAAGGCAAAGACCTCGATATCCTGTTCCAAGACGATCACATCGTTGTGGTACACAAACCAGCAGGTTTTCTATCCGTACCGGGTAAAACCATCAAAGATTCGGCTTACACTCGTGTTCAAGAAATGCACCAAGATGTTGAAGGGCCATTTGTTATCCACCGTTTGGATATGGCGACCTCTGGCATTCTGATATTTGCTTTAACACGACGTGCGAACAAAAGCTTACAGAAGCAGTTCATTACTCGTGAAGTTGAGAAGCGATATGTCGCAATGATTGAAGGTGTGCTAGACCAAGATGAAGGCTATATTCGACTGCCATTGCGTGGCGACTTGTATGACCGCCCTCGTCAGATTGTTTGCTTCGAACACGGCAAGCCTGCAGAAACCAAATGGGAAGTGATTGAGCGAAACGAGCAAACCACTAAGGTTTACCTGCACCCTAAAACAGGCCGTACACACCAGTTACGTGTTCACTGTTCACACCAAGAAGGGCTTAACATGCCTATCGTTGGTGACGGCTTATACGGCAACAAAGCCGACCGACTGCACCTACACGCAGAAAGACTTGCACTTCACCACCCAGTCACCAAAGAGTGGATGGAGTTCCAGTTCGACGCTGAATTCTAAAATCTCTCATTAGTACCGAGCTTTAAAAGGAGTTACACCGCTTGTGGCTCCTACCTCTTTTGGGTATATCTCCACGCTTATTGCACTACATCAAGATTCACTTTGTTGTGAAGAGTAGCATGCCCTCCTTCTTCTCTCCTTGAGGCCTTTGATATGTCATCAGCTGCTTTGAATTTACACCACAACACACAAACTTCTTCTTTGATAACTGCGCAAGCACCAAGCTTGAAACCACTAGCAACCAAAAAGCCTAATCTAAATTTGGCAATGCTAAGCTTAATTGAAGAAGTTAAAAACGAACTCCCACTTTACGAATCGGAGACGTTTATCTGTGGGCCAAAAGGAAACTGCTCGGGTTGCTCTAAAAAGCTACTAGAGATGGTCGACAGTGAGTTGATGTACTGGGAGCACCGTATTTCAATTGGCCAAGGCCCCAACTTCGAAGAACTGCGCCGTTTTGGTAAGCTATGCAGCAGTGTTAGACGCGGTTTAGAGCGTAACGGTTTAGTCGAAAAACGGCCAAAGAAAAGATAACAAGCAAGTCGATAATCATTACAATGTGTCTTTGGCGATTACAAGCCACCCTGCTACTAACTGATTGAACTCGTTAGCTATAAAAGTAATAATGTTTTGTAATACAATTCAGTGCGCAGACCGACTTCGTAGATTCGGACTCATAGAGATAAGTTCATCGATACTTTCACCATATTCTTGAAAAACTCTATCCTTCTTGTCTGACGTGCCTTAACCTTCTGTATATCAATATCACATCAATTAGAAACCTACCTTGGACAACGGAGAGCGACCTTGAAGAGACCACAACCAGTACTGGGAAAGACCGGTATGCTATTTTTTCTCGTCATAATAAGTGCTTTCCCTCCATTGACCATCGACCTTTACTTACCTGCGCTTCCGCAGATGGTCGAGGTGTTTAATACTAACCGATCAATGGTCAACCTAACCCTGAGCAGCTACTTCGTTACTTACGCCATCGGTCTTTTGTTCTGGGGGCCGCTCAGCGAAAAATTTGGTCGTAAGCCGATCCTATTAATTGGATTAGCGAGCTATATGGTCGCGAGCATATTGTGCGCGATGACCAATAGCATCGAACAGTTGATTAGTGCTCGTGTATTCCAAGCCTTTGCTGGCAGTGCTATCACCGTTATCGCTACCGCCATTGTCAAAGATCTTTATGACGGCCGAGAACGTGAAAAGATCATGGCGACTATCATGTCACTGGTGATCATCGCGCCAATGGTTGCGCCTGTATTTGGTGCCTTTCTACTGAAAATTGCTTCTTGGCGAATGATGTTTGTCACGCTCGCCATTTTTGGTGCATTTGCGTCAGTATTAGCTTGCTGCTACCGAGAAACACTCGAAAACAAATACCAAGGTTCTATATTCCGATCATGGGGAAGAATGGGCGTGGTCATGAAAAACCGCTCGTTCGTCAAGCTGCTGGTCATTTTCTCTATCATACCGATGGCGTTGATGGGCTTTCTTGCGGCGGGTTCTTATATCTACATCGATCACTTTGGATTGACCGAACAACAGTTTAGTTACGCGTTCGCATTCAATGCACTGTGCGCCTCATTTGGTCCAACAATTTACATGAAGTTGTCCTACCGAATGCCGGTTCAAAAGGTCATCTCAGGATGTTTTGCTTTATTAGCGCTTGCGGGAATCTTCACCCTAACCATTGGCGACCTGTCCCCTTGGTTCTTCATGTTCATCGCTGCACCAGCGACATTAATGGCGATCATCATGCGAGTACCGGGGACCAACTTGATGTTGAATCAACAAGATCATGACACGGGCTCTGCCGTCGCACTGATACAGTTCTTCAGCATGATTTGTGGCTCGCTTGGCATGGTATTAGTTTCAATCCGCCCAGAGTCACTGATTGAAAACCTAGGCTTTATCCAATTATCCATCGGTACGCTAGGCGGCCTGATGTGGCTAATGGTCAGAAACAAAGAGTTCGTGACTAATAAGCTGAATTAAAGCTCTCAAGCCTAATTGTCACTCACACTACAATAAACTTGAAAACCGCTATAACGAAATTAGAAACCGTCTACATAGGCGGTTTTCTTGTATTTGAAGACGTACATTGAATTTTCAAGCCATGAGTTTCACGCACAAAAAAGCTCCTATTAAGGAGCCTTCTTATCAGAGCCAGTGAGCACTCAGTTTGGTCAATTGTTACTAAGCTTGAGCCACTTGACGTGCTGGGTGTTTAATAAACACAGCAACCACAGCCACGATTGCAAGAGCAAAACAGTAGTAAGAGTTAGCTACAATATCCAAAGGCGATAGGTTAAATACCGAACCTAACAGCAATACCTGCGCACCGTAAGGCAACACGCCTTGAATCACACAAGAGAAGATATCCAACAAGCTTGCAGAACGACGTGGAGACACATTGTTCTCTTCCGCCAATTGACGAGCCACACTACCAGACACAATAATCGCTACCGTGTTGTTTGCAGTACATAGGTTCACCATAGATACCAAGCCAGCAATGCCTAGCTCACTCGCACGACCATTCGCTTGCTTAGAGTGTGAAGAGCCAAACGCACGAATCACACCACTTACTAAGTTAGTCAGGAACGCCAATCCACCTTGACGACGCATTAGCTCACTCAAACCGCCAATTAGCATCGACAATAAGAAAATCTCCTGCATGTTGCCGAAGCCTGCATAGATATCTTGAGCGTAATCCGTCATACCGTAGTTCTCAACAGAACCTAGGCTCACGCCACCCGCCAGCAAGATACCAATCGCCAACACGACAAAGACATTCATGCCCGATACCGCAAGAATCAAGATAGTGATGTACGGAAGGACTTTTAGCCACTCGATTGGACCTGTTTCAGGAACCTGAGTTGCCGTGCTGTTGAAAGCAAAGATAACAATCGCGATAAGTGCAGCAGGAAGTGCAATGCGGATGTTCTCTTTAAACTTATCTCTCATCTCACAGCCTTGCGAGCGTGTCGCGGCAATCGTGGTATCAGAGATGATAGAAAGGTTGTCACCAAACATAGCGCCACTTAGCACTACGCCAGCGGTTAGAGGAATACTCATGCCAGCTGAGTCAGCAATGCCTAGTGCAACAGGAGCAACCGCAGCGATAGTACCCATAGAAGTACCCATTGCCGTCGCAATGAACGCCGAAATAAGGAAGATGCCCGGTAGGATCATGCTCGTTGGGATAGCAGATAGACCAAGATTTACCGTCGCGTCCACGCCACCAGAAGCTTTAGCCACAGCAGCAAAAGCACCCGCCAATAGGTAGATCATACACATTGCAATAATGTCTTTGTGACCCACACCACCTAAGAACTGCTCGATCGCACGGTTCAATTTATCTTTGCTCAATAGCAACGCTAACATCACGGCAGGCAGAGCCGCAACCGGAGCTGGAAGCTGATAGAAAGCAAAATCGACGCCTTGTAGCGACAGGTATGTACCCACGCCAATAAACAGCGCAAGGAAAACGATCAGAGGGATAAGCGCCACTGCAGAAGGGGCAATTACCGCGTTAGAATTTTTTGAATTGGACATGGAACGACAACACAATAGAACAGGAAGGTGAGCAGACTAATGTCACACTTAGAACTTGTCAACGTCTAGACGTCTAAACGCCTAATTTAATGCAAAGTAATAAGAACCCTATTAAGCATCACGTAATAAAAAAGGCTATTTACTCATCAGTAAACAGCCTTTCGATAACAGATAGTGCGCCGCTAGAAGTTAGCGTTTCTGCTTGAACGTTACTTGGTATTCACCAATGCCTTCGTAGTGGAAGGTCGTTGGTTTATCGAATTCCATTTCCACGATACCGCAGTAAGAGCCCGTGATAATGGCTTCACCCGCTTGGAAATCAACACCACGACGTGTCATGTAGTTAATCAGCCAGTAAATTGGGCTTGGTGGCAGTGTATTCGGGTGCTTACCGTCGAATGCTTGAACTTGCTCGCCTTGAGTCACTTCAATACTGATCTCTGCAGAAGTGAACGCTTTTTCGCGATCAATCTCAGAGCCAATAAATAGACCTTGGTTTACTAGGCCATCGGCCAGCTTTTCATAGAACTCAGCGCCGCTGTCATCCGCAAAACGAGACTGCATTAACTCAAGTGCCATGTGGCAAGAACCAATCGCTTCGTTGATTTGCTCTTCGCTGTAGCCTTCTTGGCTTGCAGGCAGGCTCTTAGCAAGCGTAAATGCGATTTCAGGCTCAACGCGTACTACGCCGTTGTCAGCAAACAGTTCACAAACTTCGCCTTGTTGAACGCTGCCCGAGAAGATTGGCGCAACAACAAACTTGTCTTCAGCCAGAGGAAGTAAGCACTTCCAACCGCCGACTTTATCGCTTTTCAAATCGATCATTGAAGATTGGATCTTTAGCGCATCTTCCAAGTTATTCGGACGGTACTGTTCGTCCAATCTTGGTGCTTTGGTGCCAGCAACACGACGACTCAACAGTTCTTCAGCTGCTTGTTTAAATACATTTGTCATATAATACCACCTTTAGTTTTATGACCAGTATAATATCGGATTTCTTAAAGCTTGAATAGACAATTCAACAACGGTGCTACACCGAAAATTCAGCCATCAATTTTCGCATATTCTAGACGCAAACAACTGAAACTATTTTGATTTAAATGTAAAAAAGCCAGTAAGTTCGTTACTGGCTTTTCGATGTGTTGCTGATGGTTAGGCTTTACTGCCCTTTCAACGTCTTCTTCAAATTCTGCATGAAGTTTCTGAAGTGAGGCATAAAATCAACAAACAGAGGGTGTTTTCTATCTTGCATCATCAATGGGCCTAACAAGCGAATGCTCACTCCTAGTCGCGCTGCTGATTGCTCATCTAAGCCGCTGTCATGTTTGATCTTCTCAACAATCGCGAACATATCTTCTCTGTCTTCAATTTCAAACTGCATGGTTTGAAGTTCACGATCTTCTTTGATGTTCACTTCTTCGATAGTGATACGGTAGTTATTGTGTTTGCCTGTGAATGCTTTCATTTGGACCTCCTAAAATGCTTAAAAAGTGTTTTGGTTAGCTCTTCATGAATCGTTCGAGCTTAGGTTTAACCGTCATCGACATCACGACCATGATCGCAAGGCCAATGGGAAGTGCGGCAATAAATCCATTAAACCATCCACTGGTAAACGCCGATGTATCCGAAAATCCAATGTTATTTGCCGCTGTTACAAATGCCATCATGGACTCCATTATGAATGCCATGATCAGTCCTACGATCAGGTTGCGAACTTTCTCGCTATAAGTTGTGAACACTCTAGCAACGGCTTTGGTGACTAAAGCCATCATCACCGTGCCCATTGGCATCATGATCACGACAACAAGGGCTAACGAAGAAAGCCAGTTGCCAATAAATTCCTCGCCGAATCCGACATTCATGTAAGTCATCACAGCCGTTAAACTGCCGCCAATCGTCAGCATTAAGCTCATCATGACCAAAACTTTGTATAAAACCGGTGTGCCTTTTTGCTCAGGAAGAGTTGGCGTTAGAGTTGCTTGAATCGTCATATCTATTTCCTGTCTTGAATTTACGAACAATTAAGTTGATAATGTCAACTATAAATACAGTAGTTGATAATGTCAACTATAAATACAGTAGTTGATAATGTCAACTATATTTCTAAGGATCGTTTATGTCTGATAACACATCGCTAGAATCAATCTTTCGTCTAGTGCACTCTTTGAAACGTCAAATGAGCGAACAGATTGAGAGCTTAGACTCAGAGATCGCACCTATGAACATTCGTGTCATGAAGATCATTACTAAGAAGTCTCCATGTACCGCTATCGATATCGCACACTTCCTAGATCGTGATAAAGCACAGGTCACTCGGCTCATTAATGCCTTGATCAATCAGGAACTTGTGAAGAAGTCTCCGAACCCGGAAGACAAGCGCAGCCAGTTATTGGTTCTGACTGATAAGGGTCAAGAGATCATGAGTAAGGTCTCGGATATCGATCGAGACATGCTGAAGAGAATGACCAAAGGCATGGCCGAAGACGAGTTAGAACAATTCAGAAAAATTGCGAAGAAAATGGCGCAGAACTTAGAAAGCTGATCTTAAAAATAAAACGAAAAAACGCCACCGAATCGTAAGATCGGTGGCGTTTCGTGTATAAGTTGGGTTGTACAGCTTAGTGGTTTAGCTATGTCTATTTGGATGACAGCTCTAATTCGATGCTAGTTTCCACCATGCCTGAACAGGTACAGGCTCTGAGATCACCAAACGTTCACCCATCACCGGGCTTACCATTTGTACATCTCGCTCTTTGCTAATCGCCAGTGCTTGTTCCATTGGGTCTTGCCAATCATGCATAGAAAGGTCGAAGGTACTGTTGTGGATTGGCATCATCACCTTACCTTGCAGATCAATGTGTGCCTGAACACTCTGTTCTGGGAACATATGAATATCCGCCCAAAGTGAGTTATACGCACCCGTTTCAACCATGGTTAAATCAAACGGCCCAAAACGGTCGCCAATCTCTTTAAAGCCATTGAAGTAACCAGAATCACCGCTAAAGAAGACTTTCTTATCTGAAGCGTTAATAACCCAACTGCCCCACAGTGTTTGGTCACGATCAAGCAAGCCACGTCCAGAGAAGTGCTGTGTCGGCGTCAACGTGAACTCAATGTCTGAGGCCGTTGCCGATTCCCACCAGTTCAATTCGATGATCTTCTCTTTATCCACGCCCCACTTTTCCAATAGTGAGCCCACTCTTAATGGCACTAAGAACGTACCCACTTTGTCGGCTAATACCTTCACGGCACCTTTGTCTAAATGGTCGTAGTGATCATGGCTGATCACTACCACATCGATGTCAGGTAGATCTTGCAGTGAGATTGGGGTTGGGTGAAAGCGCTTTGGCCCCATCCATTGCACTGGTGATGCTCGATCACTGAACACAGGGTCAGTCATCACTAGCTTGCCATCTAGCTTCATCATCACACTTGAGTGACCTAAGCGGTACGCAACGTCTTCTGTCTCTTCGATCAATTGCTCGGCTGTCATCGGAATCAAAGGCAATGCAGCGCGCGGCACGGGCTCGTTTCTTTCCACAGTCACGTATGCTTTCAAGATTGAAAAAATATCAGACATACCCGATTTGTATTCCAGCTCACTGTTAGCAAACTTCTTTGGAAGCTTATCTAGATTGTCATTTGATTGTGAACCTGTGCTTACGATAGCGACCACGGCAAGTACTCCTAAAATCGGTAATAGATATTTTTTCATTGGTATCTCTTCAACCGTTGGGAAAGACCCAACTCAAAAACTACACTGACTAGTTTACATACCAAAACCAAAAAGTAAACCACAGAGTGTAATTTTTAATTTATCTAGACGTAAGCGTGTCAAAGTCGATTTTGGAAAAACCAACTTTGGCAACGAGTTAACTTAGTTATTTAGCTAATCAGAAAGGTTAATCAGCAGACCATACATTCTTGAAATCTGGCCATCCCCAGTTGGTGATGGCTACGTTTTTAAGAATCCCTTGGAAACGAACGGTCTGTAAGTGATGGAACATAGGCACTAGCCAATAATCAGAAATCAACGTCGATGCAACAGGCTCCAACTCTGCCAAGTAATTCGGCAGTTCAACTGAGGCTTTGTGATGATCTAAGCGCTGTTTAAGCCAATCACTGTTCATCTCTCCGAGCGCGGAATGCAATACAGGGTCATTCATCAACCACGAGAACAGCGAAGATGGCGCATTATCATCGAGATTCAGGTTACACAATACCAAATCTTCTTTTAAATCGCCCCGCTGAGAAAGCAGCGCCAACTCTCGAAAGCTATAGGTGTTCACTTCAACTTCCACTCCATGTCGTTTAAGGATGTCCGACACGGAAATGGCACACCGATAAAGGGCATAGTAGTTATATACCGCAATGCTCAATTTCTTAGGCAACTCGCTCTCTCTGGAAGGCGTTCGATACAGCTTCTGCCAACTTGGCAATATGTTCTGAGCCAAAGAGACACTGAATAATCCTTGGTTTTGCTCCAGTTGCGCCAAAATAGCCTGAGGGTTTGCAAGGGCTGATAGGTACTTACGTTGCTCGTCGCTTAACGGATTCACTGCTGAGTTTTGATTGAACAGAACAAACAAACAACCATCTTCGATTCGACTACGAAGCCCGTCAGTTTCAGCCGAGACTAGCTCAGTGTCGCTTTTCCCTAATTGGTGAAAACAGGCGGAGTCTTCATAAGGTGACACCTGCATCTGGCTATCATCGAATCGAGCACTACCTGTCATCGACTCTTCAAACTGCCAAATAGTCACTTCATCGGTTAAAGAGCGACACCCGTAAAAGTGTTCGAATGCCGAGAGCTTGATGCGCTCACTATTGGTTTCAACCACTCTGAAAGGGCCAGTACCGATCACAGCATGAGACATTGAGCTCAATGGTAATGGTTCACGCATCACTTGCTCGGCGGGTTGAATCGAATACTTAACGCCAGCCAATAAGCCCGCGAACCCGGTGTCTGCTTTGGTGAGTTGAAAGCTGATCCTCAATGGCTGTTCACTGTAGATGGAAGAAACATGATCTAACTCAGCTTGATAGAAAGGCAGAGCTTGTAAAGCAGTAAACAAAGCAACCAGCTGCTTGGCATCAACTGGCTGACCATCATGAAATGTCAGACCGGGGCGCAGATAGAAAGTCCAAACCAGTTGCTCAGTGTCATATTCCCAATGGTGAGCTAGTTCAGGCTTTAACTCACCTTTACCATTACACGTCACTAGGCAGCTAAACACCTGTCTGATCAAAAATCGTTCGCTACTGCGGTGTATATGGTGCGGAAACAAATCCTCAAACTTACGCTTATAGGTTAATTGAACGTGCAGCAGCCCTTCACGCATGGTCGCGCCGGAAGTTTCTTGCAGTAAAGAACCAAACACAGCGCGGTCATTATCCAATATGGAAAGTGCTTTTTCGTACTTGCCCTGCTCTATCAGTTTACTTGCAACATGCTGCGCCAACTCTGAATTGCTAAAACGCAGTGTTAAGTTAGAGCGTTGATTCCTGCCAACTTTTGGCTCCCACACCACCCATTCAGCTTGATGCATCTTACCAAGTAAAGTTCGAGCGTGACGCAAGCTTGTAAACAGCATATCCGCTACTTCGGCTAGGGTGACTGAATGAGAAATGTTTGGCTCGAATGATTCTAGCCGCGTGTAGTAACGTATCATGTTTAGATCAGACAAATAGTGAACCTTTTAAAGATAGCTCTTCCTAATTAAGCTCATTATAAAACACATTCATCAAAAAGTAGTGTAATGCGACCAAAACAGGAACAACCAATAAAAATACCATCTGTTTTTTAGTTCCTCTTAATTATCCATAATGAACGGGTCAGCAACAAACCATAGGTTGTAAATAAAGCCTAACCAGAGAGAGTAATGACCATGAGAAAATACTATCTTAACAAGCTAAAAAGCACCTGCAGTAAGCTCGAAAGAGAAGCACTACGAACACTTTTAGATCTATGTAACTGGCGTTATTAGTACACTTTTTAGCACCGAGTAAACGCGAGTTGGGTACAACCTAATATGCTCCTACCCCCAATATGAGTTAGGTCTCAACTCGCTTTTCCATTCCAATTCCCCTCTCAAGCCTGCTGTACCAATAGCTCACACAATCGATAAATTTCCGTTGTCGACTCGACAAATTTAATTCGTTTTCTTAGTTGAACGAAAAGCCTTAAGGTTCGCCCCGAAGCAAGCAAGGAGCCTCAGAAAAAACTGAAAGCTCAGCTAACAACTAATTTATTTGCAGTTACCAATCAGGTATTAACTAAGGAAACGCCATGCGTATCGCAATTCTTTCTCGCAACGAAAATCTATACTCTACCGCTCGTCTAAAGCAGGCTGGAGAAGCACGTGGTCATCAGGTCGATGTTATCGACACGTTGCACTGTGATATAGATATCGCGAGTAACAATCCGAAGATTCGCTACATGGGTGAAGAGCTACCTCAATACGATGCTGTTATTCCACGTATTGGCGCTTCCATTACCTTTTACGGAACTGCGGTTGTTCGCCAATTTGAAATGATGGGCACTTTTTGTATCAATGAGTCAGTAGCAATCAGTCGCTCTCGCGACAAACTGCGCTCACTCCAACTGTTGTCTCGTAAAGGTATTGGCTTACCAAAAACAGGTTTCGCTAGCCGCCCAGACAAGATTCAAGACCTGATCAAAAACGTAGGCGGCGCGCCACTTGTGATCAAGCTTCTTGAAGGCACTCAAGGTATCGGCGTTGTACTAGCAGAAACAAACAAAGCAGCAGAAAGCGTTATCGAAGCGTTCATGGGCCTAAAAGCGAACATCTTGGTTCAAGAGTTCATTGAAGAAGCAAATGGCGCAGACATCCGTTGTTTTGTTGTTGGCAACAAAGTAATTGCTGCAATGAAGCGTCAAGCTGGTGAAGGTGAATTCCGCTCTAACCTGCACCGTGGCGGCACTGCTCAGCTGGTTAAACTAACCAAAGAAGAGCGCGCAACAGCAATCAATGCAGCGAAAATCATGGGATTAAACCTATGTGGTGTAGATATCCTACAATCTAAGAACGGCCCAGTAGTAATGGAAGTAAACTCTTCTCCAGGCCTAGAAGGCATCGAGAAAGCAACGGGTAAAGATGTAGCAGACATGATTTTCGAATTCATCGAGAAGAATGCAAAACCAAACGCTAACCGTACTCGTGGCAAGGGCTGATTGAATACCGATAACTCATGATTGGAAAGAAAATGAACAATAAAATGATCATAGGGAATACCGAAGCACTTTGCTTACCAGAGTTAGGGATAACTGGACTACATACACGTGTTGATACAGGGGCTAAAACCTCTTCTCTACACGTAGACAATCTACTATGTGTTAAATCAAATGGTGAGAAATTCGTAGAGTTCGACCTTCACCCAGACGTTTATCACCTAGAAGAGACGGTGCGCTGCAAGGCGAAACTGAAAACAAGTAAGAAAATTAAATCATCTAACGGCGAAGTTGAACACCGTTGCGTGATTGAAACCATGCTAAGAATCGGTGGCCAACAATGGCCGATCGATATCACGCTAAGTAACCGTCAAGACATGACTTACATGATGTTGCTTGGACGTCAAGGCATGAGTGACAAAGTGATTGTTGACCCTGCGGGTGAATTCCTGCTGACTCACTAATCCGAGTCATCGTAACCGCTCCACAGGTTATAACTAAAGCTACTCACAACGATATAAGGCCAGTCTCATGACTGGCCTTATTGCTATCTATTTTTCTATTTCTACTTTCAGCTCTGAATACACGACTTTGCATTCAGACTTCTGATCTATTTCTTCGATTTACCATGAGATTGAAAACCAAATCGCCCAATCGATAAAAGTAATTTCTTGGTTTTGATTTTCGTCACTCGCCAATGTGTAACAGGCCTTCTTGGGGCACTCATCAGCAGGTGTTCAAAAGCCTTCTGACTGAAATCGACTTGCCCACCATGCGCCACCAGCAAGGTATCGAGCTGCATGTCATAAATGCGCGATACAGACGCTCGATACTTATTAGGGTGAAAGATAGGAAACGGCGGAATCAGCTTCTTCTTAACCTCGACCATTAAATCGGCAACATAAGCCACGCTGTGTGATGGGCAATAGACCGAGAGATCACGGTCGGTATGGCCCGGTGTTTCAAGAACCAACCAATCATCAAACCCTGGAATACTATCCCCATCAGACAGCTTGTAGTCCGGCTTTAACTTTCTTGAATACCATAGGTTTGCTTTAGGCTTGCCTAAGCGGTTCGCCATCCACCTAGCAAGCGCTAAGTCGGTCAGGTGCATCAAAATGCCATCGATGCCGTGATACCAATCTTTGTCTCTGTTTGCTGCCACCAAATGACAATTAGTCAGCTTTCTGAGCGTATGCGCTGCCCCTGCGTGGTCCGGATGCATGTGTGTAACAACCACAGTATGTAGGTCGCTAAATTCACGGCCAAGCTCATCTTCAATGAAAGCCCTAAGATGAGGAATATCCGCACGGCACGCACCATCAAGTAACAGCAACCTATCTGGGTACTCTACGAGATACATGTCTTGGATATAGCCTTTGATGGTATGCAGCTGCAAAACCGCTCCTTGTGATAAAACAACTGGTCAGACCTATACAATAGCAAATTCAACTTCAATTGTGATCATTTTGTTAAAGACAACAATCTAAAACCGGATAGAGAACCCGAATCAAGATTTCTATTGGTATTCACTCAATTACTCAATTCCAATTCAACTCAGTGCACAGGAACAAATTCCAAAGATTGCCATCAATTTCATCCGATATTTTTCAGCATTATCGAATGCCCGCATTGCCGTAAACCTTACTCTATAGGCCTTGCTACTCTAGCCTCCACATGTTTTATCGTGACGACAAAACATGTGATTTGGTGACCTGAGTTATTCGGACTATATATGCGCCTCTAATTTATTGTCTGAGTGCTATACATGAACCAATTGATCGATGCTCTTTCTACCCAAGGTTACTTTGTTTGGGATGACTTCTTAACTCACAAAGAAGTGGTGGCATTGAGGGATTGCATTCCAGAGAACTGGAAAAAGGCTAGGATCGGCCGTAACGATGACGTAGCACGAGAAGCAGCGATTCGTAGTGACAAAATTCAGTGGGTACGCCGTGATATGGGCGAACCAGCATCTCTGTTCCTAGACAAAATGGAACAAATTCGTTTAGAGGCAAACCAAGCTTTCTTTTTAGGTCTGTTCGAATACGAAGCGCACTTTGCTAAATACGAAAAAGGCGACTTCTACCAGAAGCACTTAGACTGTTTCAAGGGCAATGAAAACCGCCGCCTGACCACTGTGTTCTATATGAATGATGAGTGGACAGAAGAAGACGCTGGTGAACTTGTGGTTTACGACCTAAAAGACAACCACATCACGACCATTCCACCAAAGTCAGGCCGCTTATTTGTGTTCTTATCTGAACAGTTCCCACACGAGGTACTGCCGACAAACACAGAGCGATTCAGTATTGCAGGTTGGTTCCGTATTAACGGCGTGAAAGACAACCAACTCGATATCGCACACTAGAACAAAGCCGATTATAACAAGCTCTAGCTTATTCAAAGCCTCTCCTTCGAGAGGCTTTTTTATGGAACAAATATTGAGCGAGTATTGAACAACATACCTCTTAAAAACCGCACGCAATAAATATTAAAACCATCAATAACTTTTCTCTTAAATGAAATCGAAATGAATCTTTCATATCAGTGAAACGGTTTAGCCACTTAAGTGAAATACGCCCTGTTCAAGATAGCTTCAAACGACACCCCTACCGTCTCGTTAACACTCTAATCCAATACCTCGACATCGATTTCATCCAAAAGGAAACGAAGATGAATAAGCTAATTTTGGCAGGCGTTCTTTCTGCGACAGCGGCAATGCCAGCGTTCGCAACGACTCAAGTCACTTGGTGGCACGCAATGGGCGGCCAGCTTGGAGAAACAGTAAACAAAATTGCGACCGACTTTAATGCGTCACAAGATGATTACGAGATCACGCCAATCTACAAAGGTTCATACACAGAGACCTTAACAGCCGGTATCGCGGCATACCGAGCAGGTGAAGCACCCAATATTCTGCAAGTCTTCGATGCAGGCGCAGCAACCATCATGAACGCGAAAGACGTCGCGAAACCGGTACAGGATATTCTGGTTGAGTCGGGTTACAACTTTAATTCAAACGACTACCTAGCGGGCGTTCGTAACTTCTATGCCGACAACCAAGGCAAGATGGTTGGTATGCCTTTCAACAGTTCGACACCGGTTCTTTACTACAACAAAGATCTTCTCGCGGAAGTGGGTGCAGACGCGCCTAAAACTTATGAAGAACTAGAAGTGGTCGCTAAGAAACTGAAGGCTGAAGGACACATCGCGTTTTCTCAATCTCTGACGCCGTGGATCATGTTCGAGAACTTTAAGTCTCGCCACAACCTGCCAGTCGCAGATCAAAACAACGGCTACGATGGCTTGTCCACTAAGATCATGTTCAACACCAAAGACATGATGATGCACGTTAGCAAGATGAAAGAGTGGTCAGATCTAGGTTACTACAAGTATTACGGCAGCGACTGGGATGCAAACCAAACCCCTTTCGAGCGCCAAGAAGTGGCGATGTGGATGGGTTCTTCAGGCTCATTCGGTGGCTTACGTAATCGCGTACCTTTCGAACTCGGCACCACATACCTTCCATACTGGAAATCGGTTAACCCAGACGCAGGCTTAACCTTCATTGGCGGTGCTGCTCTGTTTGCACTCAATGGCCATGACCAACAGCAAGACAAAGGTGTAGCAGCGTTCTTTGATTACCTGACGAAGCCTGAAACTCAAGTCTACTGGCACAAAACCACTGGTTATGTACCTGTAACAACGGCTGCCTATGAGCTAGCGAAAGAGTCTGGCTACTACAACGAACAACCAGATGCAGAAGTGGGCGTTAAGCAGCTAAGCCTAAAATCGGGCGAATGGACTAAAGGTTACCGCTTAGGTTACTACCCTCAAATTCGTGAAGTGATGCATCGTGAATTCGACAATATCTTCGCCGACCGCTCTAGCGTCGAGAACAGCCTAGATAAAGTCGAAGATGAGAGCAGCAAACTGCTGAAACGCTTCGCTCGTACGATGAACTAATTTGGCTTAATAAACCAAAGCCGTTCATTGCTCCTCACTACTTGTCACTGCGTCATTAAAAACGTAATGGCAAGGTGTGAGGAGATTCTTCACTAGCGCCATTTCTTGCTCCAAAAACTACAACTCAACTGGATGCATTCCTTTGCTATAGCGCTAGTGCTCACCGTAACTAACAGTGATAACAGTCACTAATTTTTGGGGATTACCCTGTGGAACGACGTCAGCAATTCTTTCACTCTCCGCTGCCTTACCTATTTTTGGCGCCTCAGATACTCATCATTGCAGTTTTCTTTATCTACCCAGCAGCAAAGGCAGTTTACCTGTCCTTCATGCTAGAAGACCCTTGGGGCACCTCTTCCATCTTCGTGTGGTTCGAAAACTATCAAATGCTGTTCGAATCGAGCGAATATCTGAACTCGATTGGCTTCACCTTAATGTTCGCGATTGTGGTCTCTTTCTTATCGCTTGCCTTAGCGCTACTGCTCGCGGTTAAAGCCGACAACATCATTCACGGACAAGGCGCTTACAAGGTCACTCTCACTTGGGTTTACGCGGTTGCCCCTGCGATTGCAGGCGTAATCGGTGCTTTCTTGTTTAACCCACATATTGGCGTGTTTGCCGAGATATTTGCGGTTATAGGTTGGGACTTTAGCTTCCAGACCGACCCTTTGGATGCCACGTTTGCTCTGATTTTGGTTTCGGTTTGGAAACAGGTTTCGGTGAATTTCATCTACTTTCTGGCTGGGCTTCAATCGATCTCTTACGCAGTAAAAGAAGCGGCGATGCTCGATTGTGTCAGCGACTCGAAACGTTTCTGGACCATTACTTTCCCGCTACTCGCACCTACAGGCTTCTTTCTTCTGGTCATCAACCTCACCTACTCGTTCTTTGAAACCTTTGGCGTGATCGACACCATGACCAATGGCGGCCCAGGTGGCGGCACAACGTCGTTGGTGTACAAGGTGTATCGAGACGGGTTTGTTGGCGCAGATTTAGGCGGCAGCTCTGCGCAGTCAGTTGTGTTGTTGCTATTGGTTCTCACTCTTACATTTATCCAGTTTCGCGTTGTAGAAAAGCGTGTTCACTACTAGCCCACCACAGCTAGGTTTTAACGCGACAGGAGTTATTTATGAAAAGTAATAAGGTCTATGACCACCTAATTCTAATTGCTGGGATGCTGTTCATGTTGGTCCCTATCTGGCTAATCTTCGCCAGCTCGACGCATAACCCGAACACCATTGTCAGCGAAGGCCTGCAATGGGTACCAGGCGATAACTTTACGGCCATTTATAGCGAAGCTTGGAACAAAAGCATGGGCTTCAGTGGCGAAGTCACCGCCAGCAAAATGATCGCCAACTCGATGATCATGGGGCTAGGTTTTGCGATCGGTAAGATCATCATTTCGATGATGGCTGCGTATGCTTTGGTCTACTTCAGACTGCCTTATGCTACAGCTTGGTTCTGGTTGATCTTCGTGACGCTTTTGCTGCCATTAGAAGTGCGCATTATCCCTTCCTATGAGGTTGTCGCTGGGCTTGGGCTTCTTAATAGCTACACAGGTTTAATTCTGCCTTTGATCGCCTCAGCCACCGCGACGTTCTTTTTTAGGCAGTTCTTCAAAACCATCCCCGATGAATTGTTAGAAGCCGCTCAGCTAGATAACGCAGGTCCATTTCGATTCTTTGTCGACATCTTATTGCCACTGTCTAAAACCATGATTGCCGCAATCTTCATCATCATGTTTGTGGTGGGTTGGAACCAATATCTGTGGCCAATCATGATGACCACGGACGAAGGCTACAACACCATCGTGATGGGCATCAAACAAGTACTCAACAACATCAATGAAACCAGTTTACCGCGCTACGACTATGTTTTTGCCATGGTGATTTTAGCTATGTTGCCACCCGTTTTAGTGGTGGTTGTATTTCAACGTTGGTTTGTAAAAGGGCTAGTAGAAAGTGAAAAATAATAACGACAAAAATCAAATGAACGATAACCGCATTCAATCACTCGCTGAGTACAAGATGTCTCACCTGCCTTCTCACCAAGCTATCCACAAAAATACAGAGGACACTCCGATGCCAAAGTTAAAACAAACGTTAGGGCACACCCAAGCCACTCACAACCATACGCACAAAGCACCTACCATGTTAGGCATCAAAAACTTGGTCAAGACGTACGAAAACGGCCATCAAGCCGTCAAAGGAGTCTCTCTTGATATCGATGAGGGTGAGTTCCTTGTTTTAGTGGGGCCTTCTGGTTGTGGTAAGTCTTCTATCTTGCGTTCCATTGCGGGTTTAGAAAGCATCTCTGGCGGTGAGATACATATAGGTGGTCGTCGGGTTGATACAGAGAAACCTGCCCTGCGTGATATCGCGATGGTCTTCCAGAATTACGCGCTCTACCCTCACATGACGGTGTATAAGAACCTCGCTTATGGCTTAAAGAACCGAGGTGTCAGTCAGCACCTTATTGAAGATAAAATTGAGAAAGTCGCCAAAACACTGAAGATCGAAGAATATCTAGACCGCAAGCCAGCCAAACTTTCTGGTGGTCAACGTCAACGTGTTGCTATGGGGCGAGCGATCGTTCGCGACCCACAGCTGTTCTTGTTTGACGAACCTTTGTCTAACCTAGATGCCTCACTGCGTGCCCACATGAGATTAGAAATCAAAAAGCTGCAACGCGAGCTTGGCGTGACCAGTGTTTACGTCACTCATGATCAAGTTGAAGCCATGACACTGGCTGACAGAATTGTGGTACTCAACAACGGTCAAATAGAGCAAGTCGGGACACCAAGAGAGGTCTACCACCAGCCAGCCAGTACCTTTGTGGCAAGCTTCATTGGCAGCCCAGCGATGAATTTCTTACCAGCAACACTCGACGACGGCTACCTTGAGATTGGCGACCAACAAATGTACTTGCCCGAATTCGCCCACGTAAAAAATACAGCCATCACACTTGGTATTCGCCCAGAACACTCTGAGGTTTGTGCCGATTTAGTCATGAACGCGCTGCCACTTGAATTACGCATCAGTGTGGTTGAGCCTTTAGGGCCAAATCAATTGGTTCATGGCCTTGTGAACGAACAACCCTTTATTGCAGTGACACCCGAAACGACGCTGTGCCAAGCCGTCCCTCTCGGGCTAAGCATTAATAAATCCAACCTGCATATTTTTGACAATCTTGGCAAACGCATTCACCCAAATAACTTCACCTCACAGGAGTCACACGAAGATGCGACAAGCTTAACGACGGCTCTAGCTTAATCGAGTACACTGATATTTAATGCGTTTTTACGGTGCGTCTTTAAGAAGGATTAATTATGTCGTCTATCATCGTAGGTCATCGGGGTGTTGCAGGTACTCACCCAGAAAATACCAAAGCAAGCATTGAACAAGCGGCTAAACTCGGCTTGAAATGGATTGAAGTTGATATTCAGCCCACTCAGGATGACCAACTGGTCGTTTGTCACGATCACACGCTTGATCGCTGCAGCGATGGCAAGGGTCGAGTTGATGAACACACCCTTGCTGAGCTGCGTCAGCTCGATTTTGGCAGTTGGAAGTCTGAGCAGTTCGCTGGTGAAAGAATATTGACGTTGGAAGAGTTGCTCGCGCTTGTTGAGCAGCATGATCTCAGCGTGAACTTAGAGATCAAAGTCGACAGTCGACATCAAGCGCCTCATGTCGTTGATTTGCTGCATACCGAGTTGATTCGTTCAAATCTAGACACCGACAGAGTGCTGCTTTCAAGTTTCAGCCATCAAGTGGTTTCTGAAATGGCTCTTCACCTGCCGAGATACCGCGTAGGTGTGATCACAGAGCAGCTGACTCAAGCCGACTTGATGTTGATTGACGAGGTTAAAGCGTTCAGCTGTCACATGAACTACGAGCATGTGAATCAGAGCGATCTTGATACACTCAGTGAAGCAAATATTCAAACTTGGTGCTACACAGTAAACGATCCCTCTCACTTCAAATTCATCTCAAAAGTAGATGCCGTATTCACTGATCTTCCGAATCAATTTACCTCTATAAATTGACCAAGCGAATACTGCAAAAACAACCCCGAGAGACTTTAAAATTAACTCTCGGGAAACCTTAAAATTAGGTAGCAAACACAAGTGAGTAGGAGTACATTCCGCTACTCACTTGGTTTCATTAGCTCGCTCTATTTAGACAGCTTCATTGGTTACTTAATTTATGGATCTCATTTTTAGTCCAACCTTCCCAATTTTGGGTGCAATCTTCATTTTCGCCGCTATTGTTCGTGGCTTCTCAGGTTTCGGTTTCACCTTAGTGGCATTGCCATTAAGTGCGTTATTCGCGCCTGTTATCGAACTGGTTCCCGTCTTCATGTTGATCGATCTCCTAGGCAATGTTCAATTACTGCCTAAAGTTCGAAAGCACGTTAACTGGCGCTGGGTTTTAAAGGTGTTTATCCCTTGTTTTGCCTTCACACCAGTCGGCCTACTTCTGCTTAAATCCGTTAGCCAAGACACGATCATCTTGATCATCAGTGCCTTCATTTTTGCGTCTGCGCTTATGATCTATAAAGGCTTCCAGTACAAAAGCGAACCTAGATTTGCTCCCTATATTCTAGGCAGCCTTGCAGGTGTAATGAACGGCGCGGCTTCGATGTCAGGACCTCCAATTGGCACTCATGCATTGGCAAGCCCAGTCGCTCCGCACATTGCTAGAGCCGGCCTGATTGCCTTCTTTGTATTGGCAGATTCCACTGCATTTGTTTCGGCATCTATCGCTGGGTTAGTCGACCGTGATGTGGTCTGGCTGACTCTCGCACTCTTACCAAGCAGCATGTTTGGCGGTTATGTGGGTTCTAAACTGTTCGAGAGATTTGGTGGAGCGAAGTTTAAGCCAGTCACCATTGCATTGCTGATTGTGATTGCAATATTCAGTGCCGGTCGAGTCTTACTGTAACTGGATTTAGCGGTTAATTTTGGACGTTGCTTTTACGAATTGGTTTCGCGAATTGATTGCGCTAATTGGCTGCAAAAGTGATTAAGAAAATTGGGTACCAATGACTACCATTCAATATGGATAGGGGTACCCATTTTTACAAGTTGGAGAAACTCATCCATATCTTGATTGGTTAACGCGATACAGCCATCCGTCCAATCAAAGCTTTGAATAAAGCTCGGCGAACGACGCTCGCCGTTTTTGATGCCATGGATTTTGATGTTTCCTCCAGGATCTACATCATTTTGCTCTGCCCATTGCATATCCGAAGGTTGCGGATAGTTAATATGTACTGAGCGATAAAAGTCCGACTCTTCCATCACATAATCGAGCTGGTATTCCCCTTCCGGCGTTCGGTTGTCCCCTTCAAAGCGTTTATGCCCTTTCGGTTGTTTGCCTAGCGCAATACGAAACTCCTGAATCACCTCTTCACCTTTTAGCAGATACATCCTACGTTTCGATTTATCGACTTTAACTAACGTAACCACTTGCGACAGCGAATCTATCTCAGATGCGCTATCCGGTACGTTGTAAAACTGTCGAGAGGAACTTTGAGGTGGACGTTTCGATGACCCTTGAGAAAACTGAGCTACCTTTTCATCAGGGCTACTGTTAAGAACATCATCCACAATAATCACATGCTCGGAGTTTGAGCTCGTGGAAGAGGTTGAGTTAGATGAAGACGTTGAGACACGTTGAGAATGAGCCGGTGCAGACTCGAATACGATGGTTTCGATAGCGGTCGCGTCAGAGACTATTTTCTCGACCACGACTTGCTCAGCATTCGCGTTCGAAGCCACAAACAGTAAACACAGTGATAAAGGCAGAAACAGACGCACCTTTAGATCTCCTCAAAACGCATGGACATGGTTCGTGACTGAGTTTCCATTCCTAACGACTCATAGAAACCCTGAGCTTGTTGGTTAAACTCCATTACCTCCAACCTAAGTTCTATCGCTCCTCTCGCCTGCGCCCATTGATTAAAAGACTTCATTAACGCTCGACCAGCACCTTTGCTCTGAACCTGATCGTTCACCACAATCGTATTGACCCTTGCCACCTTGTGCGGCTGAATAAAACTGACGCCTTTGTTCTGCGTTACCTTACCCGCTAAAAAGCCAACGACTTGCTTGTCGTCTACTGCAACCAAGAAAGCGCCAAGTGGGTCAAGCATCAAACCTAACCAATACTCTTCACTGTCGGCCAAGCCTTGTGACGCTGGTGCAAATACCATAGGCGCACCAAGATGATGTTGACGGTTTATCTGCTCAGAGAGCGCTAAGATCGCGTTAATATCAGTTACCTTGGCCGTCCGGATTTGCATATCATCACCTTGTTTGAATTCAATAACACCTTAGCAAAAATGGCTTAGTTGTGCACCGTTACACTGGTCAACTCAGACGCTCTGTGAAGGCTGAACATTAATATTAGGCACTATGTTTAGGGAAATTGTTCCGTAAATCTCAGGCACATTGCCAGCCGTTGAGTGCTACTATCTCTGCAGAATCAATATACTAACGACGACTAACGACTGGATACCTATATGATTAAGTTTGCTGTAATTGGAACCAATTGGATTACACAAAAGTTTGTTCAAGCTGCGCACGAATCTCAATCGATGCAACTTGCTGCGGTTTACTCTCGAAATCTAGACAGCGCGGCACAGTTCGCCCAAGAATTTGACGTTGAAACCACGTATGACTCACTCGACGCATTGGCCAATGACAACACTGTAGAAGCCGTGTACATCGCTTCCCCTAACTCACTGCATTGCGAGCAATCTATCTTCATGATGGAACACGGCAAGCATGTTATCTGTGAAAAGCCGGTTGCATCAAATATTGATGAAGCAACACGCATGTTCGAAGTCGCTGAGAAAAACGGTGTGGTGCTGTTTGAGGCGTATAAATCTCAATTCCTACCGAACTTTAAGCAAGTTCAACTTGGGTTAGAAAAGATTGGCAAGGTACATAAAGCACACATCAACTACTGCCAGTATTCATCGCGCTACCAAAAATACCTAAACGGCGAGAACCCAAATACCTTCAACCCAGCTTTTTCTAACGGCTCATTGGTCGATATTGGCTTTTACTGTGTTGCCGCGACAGTCGCGCTATTTGGCAAACCTGAAAACGCACAGGCTTCTGCAAAGCTACTTGATTCAGGTGTCGATGCTCATGGCTGTGCGATCTTCCAATACCCTGAGTTTGATGTGACCCTTGCGCACTCCAAAGTCAGCGACTCTTATGCGCCAAGCGAGATCCAAGGTGAATTAGGGGCGATCATCATCGATCACATCGCTGAATGTACTGACGTTAAGATCCGCTACCGCGATGGCACGGTAGAAAACCTTACTCAAGCACAAAGCGAAAACTCCATGAGTTACGAAGCGCAGGCCTTTGCTAGCTGCATTGCTGGCGACAACGCAACACAAGCGCAGGCCCAACTGCGCGCTTTAACGGTTACGAAGTTAATTACAGAGATGCGCCAACAAGTTGGTGTAGTGTATCCAGCGGATAAATAACGTCACAGCGTAAGTTAACAAACTGATTTTTAATACATAATTATTTATACATAACTGAATTTAATCTTTACGACAAATAACCGGATTAGTTGATTGAGGTCCCATCTGTTTAAATCCGCGTTCGATATCTATCGTATTTATTTAATTTATTGAAGGTGTGTAAAGTGTTTTCAGTTGATGATCGCGTTGTAGCAACAAAAGGTGTTGAACTAGGTGAAATGGTAGTAACTGGCCTAAGTGCTGGTGGCGGCTACGTTCACGTTACAACGGTAGAAGGCGCAATGACGCTTACTTACCCAGCGCAAGATCTTAAAAAAGCATAGTTTAACCACTCTGCCCTTTTAGTAGTCACTCTACTAAAGGTAACAAAATTGAGGCTTTGGCTGACTTCACTCTTCTGCATTAGAGTAAGCAGCCAGAGCCTTTTTTATGCCCGTCATTTACCCACCAGCTTTCTCATTAGCTTACTCGCTACAATAAAACCGCACTCAACTGACAATAGAATTAGGCAACGAGTTTCTACACTAGGTGCTTATTCTCATCGTTCTCTTGATATTCCCGTGCACTTAATCGCAGTGAATAGTTCTTGTTAACAAAGGCTTATTGTCTGCGAAAGTTTCTGGTACATTAGCATCATCTTATACTAAGAAAGACCCGAATGAGGGAAGCTATGAAGCTTTACATTTACGATCACTGCCCTTTCTGTGCAAGAGTCTCCTACATTGCTCAATCGCTAGGCTTGAACATTGAGCTTGTTTCTGTCGATTATGATGATGCCCAAACCCTTATCGATCTGATCGGTAAAAAGATGGTACCCGTCTTACAAAAAGACGATGGCTCTATCATGGCAGAGAGCCTAGATATCATCGCGTACTTCATGGACTTGAAATCAAGCGATGAGCAGCGTGTGCCATCTGAGCAAGTGACTGTGTTCCAAACTCGCGCATTCCCTCTTACTCAACAGATTGGACGCCCACGTTGGTGGAACCTCGACTTGGCTGAATATCGCTCTTCTGGAGCCAAAGAAGCTTGGCGTGCCAGTAAAGAGACCGAAGGTTTTAACTTTGAAGAACTGTTAGAAAAGACGCCTCAGTTCGTTCAACTGATTAACCCATTACTGAAAGATGCCGAACTCTTACTGGATCTAGAGAATGGTGAGTCATCACTGCCTCTAATCGATCAAGCGGTGTATTTCTCGATGCTTCGTGGCTTTTGCGTAGAACCAAGCATCAGTTGGCCACCAGCACTTGAACGCTGGTTAGAAAAGAAAAGCGAAACGCTAAAGCTGTCTTTACTTCGCTAGAAAGCTATCTCGATTAAGAAAGCAAGCTCTGATTAAGAAAACAAGCTCTGACTCGCAAGCGACTACAACGAGCACAAACAAAAAATCGAAGCTCTCAGGTGTAAACTGCGAGCTTCGATTTTCTTTTATCTGGCCATTCTATTTCTCTAAGGCTTTGTCTTACAGCAGACGCCTTCTCAAACCTGTTCGCTCCAAGATTCGTGTCGAAATTTCTTCAACCGATAGTGAAGAGGTGTTGATGTAAGGTATCGCTTCTCGACGGAACATCGCCTCTACCGTTTGCAATTCATACAAACATTGTGAGTCACTGGCGTATTCGCTGCCTGCTAAGCGGTTCTCACGAATTTCAGTGAGCCTTTCTGCATCAATGGTCAAACCAAACAGCTTATGTCGGTAAATCTCAAACTCTGGCAACAGCTTTAAGCGTGCCAAGTCATCGTGGATAAATGGGTAGTTTGCTACGCGTAAGCCAAACTGCATCGCCATATACAAACTTGTTGGTGTTTTGCCACTTCGAGAAACACCCAACAAGATGATGTCGGCTTCTTCCAGCCCTTTTAGCGTGATGCCATCATCATGCGCGAGCGTGTACTCAATCGCAGCAATACGGTCGAAATACTTCACCGAGTCCTTGTTTACACTGCGTGAGCGCTGCAACTTAGGAACAGGCGCCATCTGAATGTCATCCTGTACTTTCTGCACGATGCTCTCTAACACGTCATAACAGTGCGCGGGCGCTTCTAGCAATTTGGTTTTGATATCAGGTATCACAATCGAAAAGAACACTAGCGGTTCTAATCCGGTATCACGATACGAAATTTCAATCTCTTTTAATAAATCAGAAAGTTTGTCCTCACTTTCCACAAACGGAAAGGTTTTTTCATTGGCTTTAAAAGGGAATTGACCTAGAACAACATGCCCTAAAGTCTCACATGTTATGGCCGTTCCATCAGAAACATAGAATACATCACGACTTTGAATATCAATTTGCATTTTTTATTTAATGTTTAAAATTATTTTGAGTAGGATGGTAACCATAATATAGATAATAAAACCCTGCTGACTATTACGTCCCCCACAGCTTTAGAAAATAATTTACATTTTTTTAAACTGATACGTAATCGTTTGCCTTTAAATCCCTACAATGCTTGCTATGTTTCTGGAGAAATAAATGCAAAATAATACCCTATGGTTCAATGGCCTATCCATGGAAGATGTCGACAAAGTCGGCGGTAAGAACGCCTCACTGGGCGAGATGGTTTCTAACCTGTCCAATGCTGGTGTTTCTGTACCTAATGGTTTTGCTACCACCTCTTATGCGTTTAACGACTTTCTTGATTACAAAGGTCTTGATGAGCGCATTCACCAACTACTTGATGAACTTGATGTTGAAGACGTTGACGCCCTGCGTAAGACAGGTGCAACGATTCGACAATGGGTTCTAGATGCACCCTTCCCAGAATCACTAGAGCAAGACATCCGTGATAACTACCGCGAGCTAATCGAAGACAACGAAGAATTGTCTGTAGCTGTGCGTTCATCTGCAACCGCAGAAGACCTTCCAGATGCTTCATTCGCAGGCCAGCAAGAAACCTTCCTTAACGTGAAAGGCATCGACGCGGTACTCGAAGCAACCAAGCACGTTTACGCGTCACTGTTTAACGACCGCGCTATCTCTTACCGTGTACACCAAGGCTTTGACCACCGTGGCATTTCATTGTCTGCGGGTATCCAGCGCATGGTTCGCTCAGACAAAGCCTCTTCAGGTGTGATGTTCACGCTTGATACTGAGTCTGGCTTCGACCAAGTGGTATTCATCACCTCTTCTTGGGGCTTGGGTGAAATGGTTGTACAGGGCGCAGTGAACCCAGACGAGTTCTACGTTCACAAGCCAATGTTAGAAGCGGGTCACTACCCAATCGTTAAAAAGACGTTTGGTTCTAAGTTGATCAAGATGATCTACTCGACCAATCAAGAAATCGGCAAGCAAGTCGATATCATCGACACCGACACTCAAGAGCGTAACCAGTTCTCACTGAACGATGAAGAGATCAAAGAGTTAGCAAAACAAGCGATGATCATCGAGAAGCACTACCAACGTCCGATGGACATCGAGTGGGCGAAAGATGGTATCGACGGCAAGCTATACATTGTTCAAGCTCGCCCAGAAACCGTATGTTCTCAAAGCGATCAAAACGTTATCGAGCGTTACGAGCTAAACAATAAGGCGGATGTCTTGGTTGAAGGCCGCGCTATCGGTCAGCGTATCGGCTCTGGCCCTGTTCGCTTGGTTGATTCTCTAGACCAAATGTCACTGGTTCAAGAAGGCGACGTGCTGGTAACTGACATGACAGACCCAGACTGGGAACCTGTGATGAAGAAAGCCTCTGCGATTGTCACTAACCGTGGTGGCCGTACTTGCCACGCAGCAATCATCGCTCGTGAGCTCGGCATTCCTGCAATCGTTGGCTGTGGTACAGCGACAAGCAGCCTAAACGACGGTGACACCGTGACAGTGTCATGTTCAGAAGGCGAAACAGGCTACGTTTACAACGGCGAACTCGACTTTGAAATTAAACGTTCTGAAGTTGATGAGCTACCAATGCTGCCAACCAAAGTCATGATGAACGTGGGTAACCCAGATCGCGCCTTCGACTTCGCGCAGATTCCAAACGAAGGTGTTGGCCTTGCTCGTCTTGAATTCATCATCAACAAGATGATCGGTATTCACCCTAAAGCGCTGCTTAACTTCGATGCGCAAACGGATGAGCTAAAAGCGGAAATCAACGAACGTATTCGCGGCTACAAAGATCCTATCGATTTCTACGTAAGCAAATTAACAGAAGGCATCGCGACTATCGCTTCTGCATTCTGGCCTAAGCGTGTGATCGTACGTATGTCTGACTTTAAGTCGAACGAATACAGCAACCTTGTAGGTGGCAAAACGTTTGAACCACATGAAGAGAACCCAATGCTGGGCTTCCGTGGCGCATCTCGTTACATCTCACCAGTATTCGAAGACTGTTTCGAGCTAGAAACTCAAGCAATCAAACGTGTTCGTAATGAGATGGGTCTTAAGAACGTTGAAATCATGATTCCATTCGTTCGCACGCCAAGCGAAGCAGCATCGGTTATCGACATTCTGGCTAAGTTCGACCTACGCCGTGGCGACCAAGGTCTGAAAGTCATCATGATGTGTGAGCTACCATCGAACGCAATTTTGGCTGATGAGTTCTTGAAGTACTTCGATGGCTTCTCTATCGGTTCAAACGACATGACACAGCTGACGCTTGGCCTAGACCGAGATTCAGGTGACGTGGCACACCTATTCGATGAGCGTAACCCAGCCGTGAAAGCAATGCTGAAAATGGCGATCGATGCAGCAACCAAAGCGGGTAAATACGTGGGCATTTGTGGCCAAGGCCCATCTGACCATGACGACCTAGCAGAGTGGTTAATGGAGCAAGGCATCAGCTCTGTTTCACTAAACCCGGATACGGTTATCGATACGTGGTTGAAGCTAGGTAGCGTTGCTAATAAATAAGTAACGTTTTACGCAGTACCTAAACGACAAAAGCCAGTCACATTGACTGGCTTTTTTAGGTTCTTTGCAAATTAGCTGGCTAGAGCGCTAGAAGTAGTATCTCACACCAACCCAAGCTTCGGTTTGCCAACCATTCGGCATTGACACACCTTTCACATCAACATCCGCTTTGGTAATGTCATAGCGCGTATTCAACCACCAAGTTCTTGCAGTGTTCATCGGCACATTTAACGATGTTTTAAATGAGAAGTTTTGCATGTCGATATCATCACCAGAAAGATCTTGCCACTCAGGAACCAAAGACACATAAGCGCCAGAGTCACCGAGATGCTTCGCGGTAATCAAACCAAGCGAGTATCCCGTTAAATCATCTTTAGATGAAGTGACGCCAGGGATCTCCATACTACCAGTCATCAGTCCTGCTCTTGGAAATACCAGGAATCCACCGGTATAAGCTGGATTAATCGCAACAACACCGCCAACCGACAATAAGTCATTTTTAATACTGTTGCGCGTATTAATATAATCTAATGAAAGACCCACTTTAGGCGTAGCTTTCGTCCCCGTTTCAAAGACGTGGAAGTACTGAATTCTAGAGTTGCTGTACTCTGTACCGAATTTGTCTGGATCGCGAAGCGCTGTGTTGCTTTCATCGACAAACGTCCCTTCGGCCAGTAGGGCAAACTGCTGACCGTTTTCTAAACCGCCAGAAACTTGCCCTTGAAACTGGATATCTGAACTACCATTCAGCATCAATGCAGCTTGAGTATAAACTTTAGTGACATCAGCAGGATCGATAACACGTTCGGAATCTGAATCGGCATGTGCAGGAAGGGCTAGACCTAAACTCAACGGGATTAATAGAGCAAACTTTTTCATTATATCTCTCGAAAGTCGTTTGCTTCCTCCTTGAAGCCTGGAACATCCTGTTAGGTAATAAATAGATTACTTGTCAGCAAGTAGTTTTGCTGCCGAACGCATTAGTGCAGGGCCTTTATTCTCACCAAAACCTGAGTGGTATGGGTTGGTTGAGAACATCACACCCACAAAGTCACGCGCCGGATCGATGTAAATAAATTGGCCTAGGTTGCCGCTTTTCGACATCGCACCATCGTTGAAAATGAAATCAAACTGGTATGCGTTGTAGTCTGCTTTTTCGTTGTATGCGTGCAGTGAACTGCTCTCTTTGCTAGTACCTACGAATGCTTTTGGATCACCGCCGTTGCGGATACGATCAATCACAGCTTGTGACACCACTGGCTCATCAGCCACCGCTTTCCAGCTAGGTGTAAATAGTGTTCCCCAGCGAGCCATGTCTTCTACCGTTGATGAAACCAAGCCAACCGCGATCGCCATGCCATCTGGCGTCAAGTTGAATTGCATTGGTTGACGTGCGTGCACTTTTGACCAAACACGATCTTCGAATACTTGAGTCCAAGTTTTGTTCTCAACGTTTTCAACTAACTTAGTCAGCACCATGGTGTTGATAGATGCGTAACGGAAATGGTCACCGGCTTTTTCACCTTCCAGTTTCTGTGCACCTTGAGCCACTTCCATCCAAGTTTCCATTTCACCCGTTTTTGCACGAGGTGAGTTAAACGATGCCGCAAAGAAACGCACCACATCAGAGTCTGGGTTCAAGATAGACTCTAATGTCTCTTCATTGTCTAGCGCGGTCGACATGTTCAGAACTTGGTGTACTGTGATGCCATCCCAGTTCGTTCCTTTCAATTCAGAAACATACTCAGCGATCTCTTTTTCAGGGTCGACTTTGCCCTCTTCCACTAACATTGCGATCACTGTGCCAACCGTCGTTTTTGCTGTAGATGCCCAAACGTGCGTATCTGTCGGCTTCATACCTGGGTAAGCTTCGTAAACGATCTCCCCTTTGTGAATCAACATAAAGCCTTGGGTACGGAACTGTTCATCCGCCAAGTACTCATCCATTGTCAACTGACCTTTGCTTTCAGTATCAACTTTCAGTGCAGCGAGTCGTGGGTCGATATTTTTGACTAAAGGCTTGTACTCTTCGTTTGGAGCCGCCAGTGCCGTTGGTAGAAACTCACTCATGTGCATGTTGTAGTAAACGCTGTGGTCGCCGCCCATCTGCCAATGAAAGTTATTGAATAACTCACGAGCTGAGTCAGTAAAACTTGGGGTAAATGCTGTGCTCGCCTCTTTCACGGTCAAGGTAACTTGAGCACCTTCAACTTTCAGAGCTTCTTCAACTGGGTTTGCTGCTAGAGCAAATGATGATGGGGTCGCTAACGATACTAGAACGGCAATGTGTTTAAGTTTCATAATTGTTCTCCTGTTTGGGTTAGGAAAAGTATAGGGAGATGCGCTACACTTAATTAGGTCACTTGATGACATTTAATGGTAGGCACAAAACAATGAAAGCATCATCGAACACCACCAGCATACTGCTCACTTCGACCAGTAACATTGCTCCATATATTCAGTATTGTGACAAACATAGACTGGATTGGCGCACCGTCGCCGTTGCGTGCGGTCTACCCATTGAACTGACACAATCCAATCAATGGCTTCCTACACAAGACGTGATTCGCTTCATTCATGGCCTTGAGCGTAAGTTTGGCTATTCGATAGGGATTGAGGTTGGACGTAAGGCCTCTCTAGAGCAATTGTCACCTGAGCTAGACCGAAAAATTGAACAATGCACTTCTCTCGAGCAAGCGGTACGCTGCTTGATTACTGAAATATCGACCTTAAGTAATCACGTCACCATATGGACGGAAAAAAGCGATGGATTGTGGTGGCTGTGTCATCGAAGTTGCTATCACCCATCGACCTCAGGTTTTGAACAAGCAGAATGGTTTCGCGCCCTGACCGTGATTAGCCTATGCCGTAAGTTCATTGACAGTCGCTGGCAACCATCACACGCCAAGTTGGTCTCTAAGCACAACAGCGCACGTAAATTACCTAAGCATTTCTTTGATTCTGATATTCAGTTTGAAGAGCAATACGGTGCGTTCTCGATTCCGCTGCCCGATGATTATCGTGCCATTTCAGAACGAAATAGTACCCAAGATTGGCATCACGCTGTCGAGATATTAATAGACACCTATGCGACTCTACCTTGGTTCAATATTGAGTGGTTTGCGACCATGCTCGGCATGACAAAACGAACGCTGCAGAGAAACCTGAAGAGCAAAAACATTCTCTTTAAACAAGCCAAAGAACAAGTTCGGGAAGCTAAAGCAAAACAGCTACTTGAAGAGACCAACCTTTCTGTTCAAGACATCAGTTGGCAAGTGGGTTACAGCGACTTGAGTAATTTCAATCGTGCATTCAAAGGTTGGGTTGGAGTCACGCCACCAAGTTATCGGGATAAAGCGAAACATTAGAAATAGTCGAATGGAAAACCTTTAGACCCAATCCGCTAATATAAAACTCAGAAACAAGATACGACACCTTAAATTTCAATAAGCGAACGCATAAAGTTGCATTGCACAATGCTCACATACCGATGAAACTGTGCAAAGGTAATATCGATAGATTTAATGACATTTATTGGTATCGAGCTAACGTTACGTTATCCTTTACGCAATTCTTCATTGAGTGGATTGTCACTACGACAAACCTACCTTCAAGACTGATAAGAGTGTTATGAATTCTACGACCGCAACTCCCTCGCCTTCTCTTGGCCGACAACTCTATACAATGACATGGCCAATGCTGTTTGGGGTGCTCTCCCTGATGAGCTTCCAACTTGTAGACAGTGCTTTTATTGGCCAGTTAGGCGTACTGCCGCTCGCGGTTCAAGGCTTCACGCTACCAATTCAAATGATCATTATCGGGATTCAAGTCGGACTAGGCATCGCGACAACGGCTGTGATCGCGAGAGCTATTGGGGCTAACGAGATACGCTATGCCAAACAGCTCGGCGGATTAGTCGTTGCGATGGGCAGTGTGAGTGTCGCGCTGTTCTCGGTCATCATCTATCTGTTGCGTGGTCCTATTTTACAACTCCTCGATGCACCACCGACGGTACTGCCGATCATTGATTATTACTGGATCTATTGGCTGGTAAGCTCTTGGACAGGCGCACTGCTCTACTTTTTCTACAGTGTGTGTCGTGCCAATGGTAATACCATGCTGCCCGGTTCGATGATGATCGCGACCAGCATCATCAACTTGATATTGGACCCGATTTTCATATTCACGCTCGACATGGGCATCAACGGAGCCGCGATTGCGACCATCTTGGCGTTCGGTGCGGGTATCTTTATCGTTGCTCCTAAGGTAACTAAGAAGCATTGGATGACATTCGACTGGCACGATCTTGATATCGGCAAGAGTATTCGTTCTATAGGAAACATCATGGGGCCTGCGATGATCAGTCAGCTACTGCCACCAGTCTCTTCGATGCTCGCCACCAAACTGCTTGCAGGCTACGGCACAGCAGCCGTTGCAGCTTGGGCGCTAGGTTCACGTTTTGAGTTCTTTTCGATTGTTGCAGTGCTTGCTCTGACTATGTCGATGCCACCTATGATTGGCCGAATGTTGGGAGAAAAGAACCTAGGGAACATACGTAGTCTTGTGAAGATTGCCGTGATGTTTGTATTAGGATTCCAATTGGTGATCGCACTGGTAACTTGGATGTTCTCTGGCGGGTTGGCAAATCTCATGACCAGCGAAGACGAAGTCTCGACCATTTTGAACTACCACTTACTTATCGTTCCTATCAGTTTAGGGCCGTTGGGTATCTGTATGCTGATGGTTTCTATCTCGAATGCGCTTGGTAAGTCTTATACTGCCTTAACGATATCAGCACTGCGCCTGTTCGCCTTCTTCTTGCCTTGCTTGTGGATTGGTTCGCAGCTTGCTGGTATTGAAGGCCTGTTCTGGGGTGCCATGGTGGGTAATGTGCTTGCCGGTACATGTGCTTGGTTTATGTACCAACGCGCACTTGGGCAAGTCGAGGCTAAGCTTTCTAATTAATCAGTTAGCGAACTAAACGGCTTGCCAGCTAAACCGCTATAAAGTTATTAAACGAAAAAGCAGCCACTTAGGCTGCTTTTTTAGTTTCAGACTTAAAATATATTGGGGTTAGACTTGCTCAAAGTAAGCCAAAAACTCACCGCAATCTTTTTGGAATGGTGGCAATATTTCTGCTAGTGTTTCATCACCCCAATGCCACCATTCAAAGCTTTCTAATCGCCCGGCATAGCTAGGAGCATCAAACCGAGGACGCAGTTGCCAAACGCAATCGAGTATGGCGGTACGCCTTAAGCAGCGGTTATCAAGCAGTTCAGGCCCTGCATCAACATAAATGAGTTAATCATTCCATTGTATCAAAGTACTTCACCAGCCTAAAACTGCAGTACTTCAGTTTCATTCGGGACCATTTTAAAAGGAAGTTATACCAATTAAAGTAAAAATGTGATCTAATTAAGATTGATGAATTATTGTGAA